>NZ_JBLWID010000022.1:0-14806 GCF_048381515.1 Mycoplasma sp. 4463 | reverse complement strand
TGAAAAACACCCCAACATCATTGAGGTGTTATTATGTCTAATTAAACCTTCTGTCCATTTTTAGTGTCCCAGTTTAGACTTTAAAATCTCTCTATTTTTTGTTACTTTTATCTAAAAAAGATAACTTTCTTTCCTGATTCTTAAAAATTCTAACTAAATTATCTCTGTGCATTATAACTATTAGTAGTGCCGCTGCTATAAAGAAAATTCCACTAGTTCATTGATAATTATAAAGTGAAGTGCTTGTATGTTTACTATAGTCAGCAAGTCATTTCATATTAGTTGCTCAAGAAAGATCTGAACTTAAAAATCAATGAGCAAACATAATTACAGGTGTCATTAAAAGAGCCGACACAATACTTGCTAATGAAACATATTTTTTTCAGAATAATACTGCAAAGAATATAACTGCAGCAATTGGTAAAAGTGCAATGTTGATTGAAATTAATAAACCAATTGACGTAGCAACTCCTTTTCCACCCCTGAAATGAAAGAAAATAGGGAAACAATGCCCAACAACAACTCCTAAACCACATAAAATTGGAAATACATATAAGCTCATATTTAAACTATTTTTATTGATAGCCTTGCACAGTCCATACGCAATTGAAACCATTAAAATTGTTTTAAAAATATCTATTAATAAAATGTATAGTCCTGCTTTTTTTCCTAGTACTCTAGAGGAATTAGTTGCTCCTGCATTTTTTGAATGAAGCTCTCTAACATCTTTTTTAACAATTTTTCCTCATATAATTGAAGTGTTTAAGGAACCTACAATGTATCCAAAAATGAATAATAAAATATTAAACAAAATTGAATTGCTAAGTTGAATCGCTGTCATTGCCCCTCCTAATTAATTGAATATACTTCGTTAGCTAATTTATATTAAATTATAATTAATTTAATATATTATAATTAATATTATGAATAAAAAATTTAAAGTAGAAATCGTACAATTACCAGAAAAAGTACTTAGAAAAAAATCACAAGATGTACCTCTTCCATTAACAGATGAGGATATTGAATTAGCTGAGAAAATGATTTATCACATTGATGATTCGCAAAAAGATGGTTCTGAATTTAGAGCTGGAGTTGGTGTAGCAGCAGTTCAATATGGTGTTCTTAAAAATGTCTTTTATGTATTTATACAAGATGAATTAGGTAACACAATTTATAAAGATGTTTTATTTAACCCTGTTATTATTGCTAAAAGCGATAAGAAAATTGCACTTTCTGAAGGCGAGGGTTGCTTAAGTGTTTCTGAAGATTGACCAGACCAAGAAGGATATGTTTATAGATCTGAAAAAATAACAGTCAGAGCTTACAGCTATTTTGCTAGAGAATTCCAAAACTTAACAGTTGACGGATATTTAGCAATAGTATTTCAACACGAATTAGACCACTTAAACGGAATGTTATTTATCGATAGAATTGCTAAGAAAAACCCTTGAAAGAAACTACCTAAAGCTAAATTCTTGTAATTTAACTAACTAAAAAAAATAGAAAGGGAAATATGCTTACATTTTTTGAAACTCAAGCATCATCAAGTAGTGAGTCATCGAACGCAATGGATAAGTTATATGACTTCTTTGCGAATTTGATGTCGTCTAAAATTTCAGACCCAACTATTTGAATGCCTATTTTAATTGTTACACTTGTTTTATTTTCATTTGTAACAGGTTGATTCTTAAGATGAAAATGAACTATTTTCAAAACAGTTTCAATAGTTATCACAATTATTATTTCTGTTATTTTATCAGCAGCTCTTAAAGCTGCATTTGAGAAAAAAGCACAAGAAGATCAAAAATTTGAATCTGCATATGAAATTCTTACATTTGCAATAACATTCATTTCTTTAGGAGTTTACTGAGGTATTAGAGGATTTTTATGATTAATAATCGGAATCATTCATTTAGCAACAATAAAGAAAAGAAAAGAGAAAAATAAGAAAAGATCTAAACTCTCTAGAGCAGGTTTCGGTGGTTTATGAGGAATTACAAACGTAATTCTTACCTTACCCGGTTCATTATTACTTGCTAACGTAATTTCAACAATGGCGCCCAGCTCAAATAAAGCAAATAAAGCCACAGAACTTGGTGTTAAAATCATGACTGGTGGTAAAGGTTCATCTGTAACAAACTTGGCTTCAGGGATTTTCTCAATGGTTCAATTATTTGTTGACTCAGAATTACATGATTTAGCAATTAAATTTATCAAGGATCCGAATTCATTATCTAAAGATGATATTGAAAAATTACTTAAAAACTCAAACACTATTGCAGCTATGTTAGAAAATGAAAAATTTGTTGATATAGTTGCTAAAAACATTCCTACATTATTAGATGAAAAATCTAAAAATGAAATCAAAAACAATAGAGAACTTGAAGCTTACATTACAAAATATAAAGCTCAATTTATTGCAGCAAATCCTGGTTCAACATTGAACTCAAGCGAACAAAATAAAGCAGACTTTACAAAATTTGTTGTTGATAAAATCAATGAAGAATTACAACAAAATTCAATTACATTAATTCCAGAAGAAGTTAAAAATGTCTTCGGAATGCTAGGGTTAGCAGCGGCTAGATCAGATAGTTCACAAGAGCAAAACTTATCAAAAATTGTTGATGCGATTTTAAAAATTAACCCAACAATCTCTGAAAAAACAAACACAGCAGATTTAGCTTTAGGAATTTTAGGAAACCTTAAAAATTCTGTTTTAAGAGATCTTAATAAACAAGAAACAACTGAAACCTTAGACAACACAGATAATCAACCAAATACAGAAAATCCACAACCAGATGCAAATATGTCAACAGGAGCAAGTGAGTAATTATGAATAATCAAGAACAACAAAATCAAAATCCAGTTTCAGTTCAAAACTCATCTGGTTCAACTGGTGTTTATGCGAATCAAACACAAGTTCAAAATGTTGCCACAAACGAAGTTACTAATGTAAATCCAAAAAGCATAGTTCCTGAAAATATTCTTAAATTATTTAAAAGAGAGAAAAAACTAGCATTATTTTCTTTCTCGATATGATTTTCTATTTTCTGTCTTTGTATAGTTGCTACAATTATTAATTATTTTGTTAATACATTTAAATCGCAACCACCTCATACACAAGGTATTGCTTGATACATCGGAATAAGCATTGTGTTCTTAATTTCATTAAGTTTATGAATTAAAGCTTTAACAAGACGTAAGTCATGAATTAAAACTGAAGAAATAACAAAAAACAGTTACATTAATGGAACACAAATGAATGGTGTTCTTATTGCTGAAGCATACAGAGCAATTACACTCAAAATGCTTCGTTTAAGTTGAATTTATGCTTTCTTCTTAACATATACTGGATTGTTCATTGCTGTAGTTTGCTTACTTTACTTTACATCTCCTTGAGAAGTAAATATAGGTCAAGAAGGTTCATCAATTTACATTAACTCAAAAGTTGAATGAACCGACATTTTAGATAATGCTTTTGGAAGTACTAAAAATATGCTCATTATTTTAGGAACTACAATAGCAGCTAGTGCGATTGTATTTACCGTTCTTAGAATTTACGATAGAAAAAGACAAGCTGAAATTAAATTAGCAATCTTAAACAACCCTGAAGAAGTTGTTGCTAAAACAAATACAGATAGAAGATTAGAGAATAAAGCTTGAATTAAAGCTTACATTATTGTTTTCATCTTAGTTGTATTATTACCTTTAACAGTATTCTTATACTTAATTTGAAAAGGTGTGATTAAAAGAGGTAAAAAATAATGAAACTTCTTGTAATAATTGAAGATAAATTTAATGACATAGAATTAAACACAACTTTATCTGTTTTAGTCGCTTCAGGCAAACTAGAATCAATTACTTATTATTCTCCAAACTTAAAAGAAGCTTCAGGACAATTTAATATTGTTAAAATAACAAACATTGTTAATTCAGTTAATTTAAATGAATTTGATTTAATGTTCGTGCCTGGTGGTAGAGGTTGTCAAACACTTAGACAAAATCAGCAGTCATTAGAATTAATTAACAAATTCTTTAATGACCTTAACAAACCTCTTGCAGCTATTTGTGATGCACCAAACGTTTTAGCTGAATTTAATATAATCAAAGACCAAAAATACGTTTCATTCTTTTCTGAATGAAGTAAACCATTCTGAAAAGATGGAAAAATCATTAACTTTAACAATTGAAAACAATCTCCATTCACTAATATAGACAGGAACCTTATTACAGCGTCAAATGCAACTGCTTCGTTAGATTTTGGGTTCGCTATATTAGAATACTTTTATGGCGAAGACTTCTCTGATACTGTACGTTCAAATATGACATTTGGAAAGCTTACACAAATATAATCAAAATTACCTACACAATATTTGTGTAGGTTTTTTGTTAAAAGAAACAACCAAAATTGGTTGTTGATTTAATTATTAAGCACGGTGTGAATGTCTTACTGTTGTTTTTTGTGTTGTAAATTTATCGTGTAATGTAAATCCTAATTGGATTGAGAATAGTGTTAATGAAATTGATTGTCATACTAATCCACCGATAGCTGATGTGATTGAGAGCCCTTTAATTTCATTAATAAGAATTAATAAGATTCAGTAAACTATTCAAATAATGTTGTTTACAACATATAAAACATACATTCAGTATGAAACACCTTGTCATTGTTTTGTTTTAAACGATGTTATTAACTGAGGTAAGAAAGCAAATGTAGTAAATGCCGGGAAAATAAATCCCATAGCAGTTGAAATTGAATCATGTAATTTTCCAATTATATACGGATCTTTTTGACTACCAGCTCTACCATAATCAATAATGTAAAATACAGTAAATATTCCAGCAATAATTCATGTAGCTAAAACAGCAAGATATCCTTGTAATTTTTGTTTATTAGTAAATTCTTTTTTGTAGTAGTAAAGTAAACCTGTCATAATTCCGTTTACAAGTATACCCACTCCATCTGCGACCATAACAGTTATGAATTTTTCATTATTCTTATCTGTTGCACCTCAAATTACTCAAAGTAAAATCCCAATATGGAAAATTCAGAATGACACAAAGTTAACAGGTCCTGTCTTTTTATCTTTAAGAATTTTCAATAATTGAGGAATACTTAATGAGATAACAGTAATTGCACAAATTCATTTGATAATTCCAAATGCAGTTTCTAATGCAGTTAACATAGTATTCCTTTCTAATATAAATTTTGTCCTTTAATATGATGTATATTTTATATTATTTTTTATTTTAAATAAATTAAAATAAAAAAGCACAAAAATTACTTTTGTACCTATGTATATGTGTTAAAAGTTTTCTGAAATGAATTGTCCAATTGTGTTTGTGTCATTATCACCAATAACAAAGTTAGCAGCTGATTTTGCTTCAATTGTTGCATTCCCCATAGCTACACCTACGTGTGCTTCAGAAAGCATATGAACATCATTTCCACTATCACCAAATGCTACAACTTGATAATCTTTTAATTGTTCTAATTCAACAATTTTCATAATTCCAGCTCACTTAGAAATATTTTTAGGGTTAATATCTGTGTAAACTGAGTTTGTTAAGTAAACTTCACAATCGAAATCTTTTAAACTACTCATAATGTTTTCTGTAGCTTCTTTAGCATTGTGTTCTTGGTTTCTCATAGCCATTTGAGTTATTTTTGTTTCAGGATTACTGATTGCTTCTTTTACTTCTTCAATTGTAGCTTCATTAAAAATGTTCATATTTTTAACTTGCTGTGGTGACATTCATTTTGGATAAGTTCCATTAGGTAAAATTGAACCATTATAGTTATTTCCATCAACCGAAAGAACTAAATCATATTTAAGTGCATGTGCGTGAACTGTATCTAACATTTCTTTTGATAATTCACCTAATGTGTATGTTGTATTAGTTTTCATATTATGAACTAACGCACCATTTGAACACACTAAATAATCAACAAATTTGAATGTGTCGTGATTTAATGCAAGCATCTTAACTAAACCACGACCTGTTGCAATAACAATTTTATTTCCTTTAGCTTGCTCTTGAAGTAAAACTTCTTTTGTTGAAGGGTGAATTGTTTCGCTTTTTGTAAATAATGTACCATCTAAATCGAATGCAAATATTTTTGTCTGCTGCATAATTTTATTCTCCTTGTTCTTTGTATGGAATTACATGAATGTGTGTGTGGAACACAACTTGTCCTGCTTCTTTACCTGTGTTGATTAATATTTTAAAACCTGGAATGTTGTTATCTATAACTCTTTGCTTAGCTAACATTCTAGCAACTTTCATAGCGTGTAAGAAAGTTGCTTCATCGTGTTCTAAAATATTAGATTTATGCTCTTTAGGAATAACTAAGAAATGCCCTTCTTGTTGTGGAAATGCATCTAAAATCGCAATAACAACATTATCTTCATAGATGATGTTTGAAGGAATTTCTCTTTTAATTATTTTTGTAAAGATTGAATCATTCATTATTCAAGACCTGCTGTTTTATCTTTAAGTTCATCAATAGATGAAATTTTGTAACCCATTTTAATGTAAGCTGCTTTTGCATTTTTGTATAAGTTTTCATCACTGATCGAAATGAAGATAGCTAATTTATCTAATGAATCTTTGTAAACTGTTTGATCGAATGATAAAACTG
The DNA here is from genome assembly GCF_048381515.1 of Mycoplasma sp. 4463. Lineage (NCBI taxonomy): Bacteria > Bacillati > Mycoplasmatota > Mollicutes > Mycoplasmatales > Mycoplasmataceae > Mycoplasma > Mycoplasma sp. 4463. The sequence goes on along the minus strand of NZ_JBLWID010000022.1, from coordinate 8,163 downwards.
TTTTTTCTTCTTTTGTTCCATTTTCATTTGTATCAACTGTAATTTTTTTAGCAACCGGAACAATTTTAGCAAAGTAAGCTACTTCAACTTTTTTACCATCTTTTGAAACAGGAATTGCTTCAGCTAATTGTCCATTCTCATCAACTGAAACTAATTTACCATTTGTTAAGTTATAGAAACCAACTAAATTTTCAGGTGATGTTGCTTTTAATAATTCATCGACAGTGTAGTCTGATTTGTAAGGGTTAGATTTAATACCTTGGTATCCACCCATTGTAGCTTCAAATTCAGCTTTAGCAGGAACATTATTGAAAATTAAATCTGCTGTTGCAATGTTTTGAGCTTCTTTAGAATTCTTTAATAAGTTATTGTAATCTAAAACGTGTTTAATAACTTTATTAGCATCTGTATACATTTCATTTACATTGTCATTTGTGTAACTTCATAATTGAACTGTTTTATTTGAGATAACATATTTAATTAAGTTAAATTGCTTGTTATCGTATTTTTTACCATATAAACTAAATGAACTTGGATCGATTTTTTCTAATGCAACAACATCTGAAATAAAGAAGTAGTTTTTAACTAAAAGAAGTTTATTAACTGTGAAAGCCACATTTGTATTTTCGTTGTTGTATAAGATTTGGAATTGTTCATTTGTTAAGTTAATGTTGTAAACATCTCTATATAAAGAGTTCAATGCAGCTAATTCAGTTTCATTGAAAATTCCGTTTGATTTTCACTTGTTTAATTGAGTGGCTAAATATAAGTTATTCTTTTGTGATTCTGTAGCTAAAAATCCTTTGTAAGCAATCAGAGCTTCATTAAAGAATTTTTCATTTGAGAGTAAGTTTGTATCTTTTTCAACTTTGTATTGGTCTTGTAAAACTGATTTTAATCATAAGTTTTCTGCAATAGTTGAAACTGCAGGTTTATCAAATAAAATGATTTGTTTATTTTTTTCTTCTGTGTTTTTATCGACTCCACATGAAAGTGCAACTAATGGTGTGAAAGCAACTGGTGCTAAATATAAAGATTTTTTAAATATATTCTTCATTATTTGCTCCCTTCATTTTTTTCGAAGATTGAATAAACTAAGTCATTAATAACTTCGATAGCTTTTTTATCGCTATATACATTATCGTTATGGTTGTAAACTATTTTTGTAAGACCTTTATCAACTATAAAGTTGTAACTGTTTCCATAGTTTAATTGTTTTTGAATGAACTCACTTACTGATGTTAATACTGAAATTAATTTGCTTGTGTCTTCCCCACTTTTTACACTAGCAGCTTTTGCTTGCAAACTTGTTACATCAGCATCTGTATAGTTTGCTCCTGTAGTTGTATTTGTTTTTGTTTTAAGTTCTGCAACAAATTTTTCATCGCTTAAAGCTAATGAAATAATTTGTGAACTTGATAAGTTATTTGAAATTTGTGCAGGTGTGTTGAAATATGAAACATTTCCTAAAGCTAAGTTTTTAGCATCCTCAGCAATAAATTGTTTGAATTTATCTAATTCTGTAATTTGTGAATATCTTACAATTTGCACATTACTATCTGTAATTATCATAAATGCATCTTTCATATCTGATAATTTAAACACATAAGGAATTAATGGATTATTTGTTGTTTGTGCATCTTGCACTTTTGAAAACATATAGTCAGCAATAACTTTGTTAATTGTGTTAAATCTTGATGGTTCAAATTTTAAGTCTTCTAACTTCTTATCGATTTGAACATCGTAATCTTTAACAATTTTTGCTGCTTCATCAAAGTTTGTAGCTGATGTTAAATCAGGTTGCTCTAGAATGTTTAAAGCACCTTTGATTGCGTCAATTAATTCTTTTAATGAGAATTCAGGTAAGTTATTTTGTTCGTTAGCAAAAATTGAAGTTGCATTTACACCTAATGCAAGATCTAAATCTTTAGTAAATAAGTTGATGTTTGATGTTAAACCTGGTGTTGCTAATTTTTCAACATCAGAATTTGTGATTGATGATAAGAAGTTTTTATATTTTTGAACTCTACTTACAAATTCTTCTTTAGTTTCATTTTCTTTTTGGAATGCATATTCTTCTGCTTTATTAAATTTTGTTAATGATGCAACGTTTGATTCTGCAATAAATGAATCAGCTGTTGGAGTTACATTTCATTTTAATAAGTTAAATAATTTAACTTTGTCATCATCAGATGAAATTTTTCATGGATAAACTACATCATTTTTAGAAATGCTTCCTGCTAATTTGTAAACTGTAGGAATGATGATGTTATTTTTGTTGAAGTATTCAGAAATGAAGTTTGCTGGTGATTTGAATTCTGTGATGAATGATTTTGTTGTTAATAAAGTAACTTTTGTTGAATCTGCCGATGGAGCAAAGTAATTAACGTTTTCTTCTAAATATGGGAAAACTTTGTCACCTTTACTGAATAATTTAATTGGTTCACTGTTTTCACCTTTAACTTTGTTTCCGTTTTTATCAAGTTTATAAATATCTTTTGTAGCAGTTCTATTTACAAATGTTCTATCAACAACTTTATATTCTAATTGATATCTACGTGTAGCAATTTCTTCAACTTGTTTGAATAATAAGAAATTTGTTGCATCTGTTTCATTAGCTGAATTTCCGTATTCATCTTTTTTAAGTTCTTCAAAAAATTGTTTTTCTCAATTTTGGAAACCATAAACTTTTTTGAAGTTAACTTTTAAATCTTCAAATTTAGCTTTAATTTGTCTTTTGATTTCATCTAATGATTTAAGTTTGATTGAATTGTTAACTTCTTCATCATTTTGTAATGAACTATTGTAAATGTTTTGATATTGAATTGATGCTTCAACTTCTTGTTCATACATATAGAAAATCGCTTCTCTGTATGTATTTTTGATTTCTTCCGAAACTTCTTGACTTTGTGATTTTATTAAATCTGTTAATTTACCAACTGTTAATGAGTTAAGTTCATTACCTTTTGCATCATTAACAACAAAAGCAGATTTTTCTCCATCAACTGGTTGAATGTAGTTAACCTTTGTAGTTGTAATTGTTAAAGGAATTGTAATAGATGCAATAACTCCAACTGTTAAAGCAGAAAAAATACCGATTAAGGTTTTAGATCTTTTTGATTTATTAGTTGAAGTTTTATGTTTCTTCTCATCGTGTCTATCATTTAACTCAACTAAACGTTCAAAGAATGATTTTTGTCTTTTAGCCATTAATACCTCTTACTTTTATAAAATTTATTTATTATGTAATAATAAATATTGTTTTAATTATATCAAATTTAATTTATTATAATTTCACTATGAAACAAGCAGAAATTAAAAATGTTTTTGAGGAATTAATCAAAATTAGTAAGGAAGAAAAATTCATTTTCTCCCTATTCTCTAGCACTTTAAGTCAAATTAAAGAGAAAAAAGAGTTAACTAAACCAATTCAAATTGTGATTGATGTTTATGCATTTTTGAAATTAAAAAACAAGTTTCCTGAGTTAATTAATATCTCTAATAAAATGAATAAAAACGAGAAATTTCTGCCTATTTTTTCTTTAAATAACACTGATATTATCCTTAATTTACTGATTCAATCAACTGATAATAATGCTAAAAAGATCAATTTAGCTAAGAAAATTGTTGAAAAAGAAAATAACAAACAAAACCAATATTGTCATGAATTAATTGAAGTTCTATTTTCGCAAAACCCAAATACAAGGTTTTTAATTTCTAGAGATAAGGAAGCTAAACTAGTTATTTCTAGAGTTAAAAATCTTAACCCTAACTACTATGATATAGTTGAATTTGATGATTTAAAACTTCCTTATTTTCATATAGAAAATGTTGATTTAGATTAAAAATACCACCTGAAAAGGTGGTATTAAATTATTATTTTTATAAAAAGGTATAAAAAAAGCAGCGGCTCCCTATTTTCACTATAAAGCTATCTTCGGCACTAAAGGGCTTAACTACTGAGTTCGGAATGGATTCAGGTGATCCCCTTTGCTATAACCACTGCATATATTATAGCACTATTAAAATAAAGTCAAGTAAATTTTTTATTTTTTTAATGCTTATTATTTAAATGAAAAAGTTATTTATCGAGTTTTCTTATTTATGAATTTCTCTTTAAATTTCTTAGAATGTATGAGTTTGTGAATAATTAATGTTTGCATAATTGTTCATATTGAACCGAATAATCAATAAACTTGAACACCAGCTGTAAAGATTAAGGTAATTGCTGTGAACACAAGCATCATAATCTTTTGTGTTCTTTCAGATTTCTTAAGTGCTTCAGCTTCTGCGATTGTTGTTTTACGTTTCATTTTCTTTCTATTAAGAAGTCTTGGTAAGAAGCTTGAAAGTAATTGGAACCCAACAACAAGTACTAAAATTCATAAGTAAACTCATTCTCCCTCAAACAATCTCTTATATGATGTTGAGGCGAAGTTAATACCAAGCCATGTTGTTTGTTTGATTTCAGGAATACTTTGAATAACTCTTCACATAGCAAGGAAAATCGGCATAGTAAGCAACATATTTCCAAATTGGTCTAATGGATTTATGTTGTATTTTGTATATAAAGCTTGAATCTCTTGATTTTTCTTAAGTTTCATAGCTTTATTATCTTCTAAACCTTTATATTTAGCTTCAATAGCAGCTTTTTTGTATTTAAGTTCTTCCATTACCGATTGCATTACAGTTGTTCTAAATGTAAATGCAAGTGTAATAAGACGTGAAATAATGATTGCAACTATAATTGAGATAACAGAAGCTCATCCAAGCATATCAGGCATTGATTGACGCATTGATTGCACCAACACTGAAAGTGGATATACTAATAAACCGTAAAATGGTCCATATTTTCAAGCTTCACCTCAAGTTGTAATAGCTTGTAATGGTAAATCACCTCTTAAAGGAAGTGTGTTAATGTTTTCAGAATAAAGAATATTTGTATTGTAGTCATATTTATCAGTTCTATTTAATTTGTATTGATTTTGAACTTGTTCTCTTCTTTCTTTATATTCTTCAGAAGATGAGTTAGGAACTTCTCCATTAAAGAATCCTAATTCATTCATGTATGACTGCATTGTATTTTGATATTCAATAAGCAATTGGTATTGTTCTTGAGTTAAGGTAAATAATGTGTTATTGTGTTCTGAGATATTTTCTTCTTTAACATTTGCTGGAATGTTATCAACTAATTCTTTAATAAATAAAGAAGGTTCTTTACCTAATTTTGCAGCAAATTTAGATCCTTCACCAAATGAATATGTATATAACATTTGGAGAATATCTCTAGCAAACTTATTAGAAACAGATTCGTTTTCTGATGTGTAGTTGTGAATTTTTTGAATACCTGAAATGTATGTAATTTGGTATTCTTTTGCATCAGTAAGAACAGGGATTATTTTATCTACTTCTTGTTTACCATTGACTTCCTTGTATTTTTTTTCTGTTTTGAAAGTCATGTAACTTTGAAGTTTACCTTTATCGTAGTTATTTTTCCCATCTTGTGGGAAAGTGAATGGGAAAATAAAGATATCTGTAGGTTCTTTTACAAAGTTGTAATTTTTATCAGATGCTGTTGCAAATAAATAATTTTTAGCGTCATCTGAACCTGTGTAAATTAATTTGAATTTTTCATCAAATTCGTAACCTGCGTTTTTAAGAATTTCAGAATTAAATGGAATTCTTAAAATAGACATGTATCCACCAGGGATACCATATTCACCCTTATGTGATTTTGTTTGTTCTCTAAGTTTGTTTAATATCTCTTTATCAGTAACAAAAATGTTTGATTCAGTATCAAGTGCTAATCTGTCGTATTCAAATACTTCAGATGTTTTGTTTTCTCCATTTGGATCTTGAAGTGTTACTAAATCTCTTTTTTGATTTGTGCTCTTTAAAGTATTAACTCTAGGTGCTATGTCACCTTTATCTCTATAAAACTCAAGTCCGTTACCTACGTTGTAAGAGTTTTTAATAACAAAGGATTGAACACACCCTGTTACAGTAAGTCCAAAAATTAACACATAGAAAACTATTTTTAATCATTTAAGGATTTTTTTAGTTAACTCTTTACGGTTAGTTTTCGGATCATTACCGTTAGTAAAGTATGAAAAATTTTTTGTGTTTTTCTTCATTATTTAAATTTCTCAAAGAGTTTTGCTATATGTTGTTTTTTGATAGCAAAATCTTCCTTCATAAATTCTTTACGAACAATTAAAACAAAATGATATTTGTGGTGATATAAATTCAACTCATGCATAATTGCTCTTAATTGTCTTTTAAAAAAATTACGACCTACAGCTTTTGCGAATTTTTTTGGAACTGTAATTCCGGCAGCGAAGTTTTTACTTTTCTTGAAATAGATGATTAAATATCTATTTGAAACAAAGTTACCTTGTCTTGCGTTAATTACATCTTCAAATTCTCAATTCTTCTTTAGTCGATATTGTTTTTTCATTGTTTAGAATTATTTATCAGAAACTGTTAATCTTTTTCTACCTTTAGCTCTTCTTCTTGCTAATACTTTTCTACCATTTGCTGTTTTCATTCTAGCTCTAAAACCATGAACCTTAGCATGTTTACGCTTGTTTGGTTGATAAGTTCTTTTACTCATAATTTCCTCCTTATGTGAATAATTTTATATTTTATATAAGCGTGTTTAAATTATAGCAAATGACTAATTTTTTAGCATCTATTTTTTTAGTATCATTTTTTGAATTATTTTGCTTAATTTAAGGGTTAAAAAATCTATTTTCAACATAATAATTTATTAACTCTTTATTAATGTATAATTTAAACAATTTAAATTACGAGGTCAAAATGCTAGATATAAAATATGTTTTAAATAATGAAGAAAAAGTAAGAAAAAACCTACAAAACAGAGGTTTTAAAATTGAAATTTTTGATGAATTTGTTTCATTAGCTAAACAAAGAGGTAGCGTGATGAAACAATCACAAGATAAAAAAAGTGAATTAAACAATCTTTCAAAACAATTTGGTTTATTTAAAAACGATAAAGGTAAATTAGTTGAATTAAAAGCACAAATTGAAGTAGTTAAAAAGGAAGATTTAACTTTATCTAACCAAGAGCAAGAGTTAAATAGCAGAATTAATGAATTAATTTTACAAATCCCTAACGAAACTTTAGAAGAAATCCCTGTTGGAGAAGATGAAAATCAAAATGTAATCATTAAAGAGCATGATAAATTAGGTAGAGGTCTTGTTAAAGATGTGTTACCTCACTATGAAGTTGCTAAAAATTTAGGTATCTTAGATATTGAAAGAGCTGTTAAATTGTCAGGTTCAAGATATGTAATTTATAAAAACAATGGTTCAAAATTAGTTCGTGCATTAATTTCATTTATGTTGGATTTACATACTTCAAAAGGTTATGAAGAATTCACAACACCTGTAATTGTTAAAGATGAAATGTTATATGGAACAGGTCAATTACCTAAATTCAAGGAAGATTTATATAAATTAGAAGGATTAGATGAATATTTAATCCCTACTGCTGAAGTTACATTAACAAACATTTACAATGATGAAATCATCGACTTATCGACTCCTTTTAGAGCTACAGCATATACAGAATGTTTTAGATCTGAAGCAGGAAGCTCAGGTAAAGATACAAAAGGTATCTTAAGACAACATGAATTTAAGAAAATTGAACTTGTAAAAGTTACATCTGCAAAAGATGCTATGGTCGAGTATGAAAAAATGGTTGAAGATGCTAAAGATGTGCTTGAAAAATTACAAATTCCTTATAGAGAATTACTTTTATGTACTGGTGACTTAGGATTTTCTTCAAGAAAAACAATTGACTTAGAATTATGATTACCTTCAGAACAAAGATATAGAGAAACATCTAGTGTAAGTTATATGGGTGATTTCCAAGCTCGTAGAGCTATGATTAGATATAAAAATGATGAAGGTAAAACTGAATATGCTCACACAATGAATGGTTCAGGTTTAGCTGTTGATAGAGTAATTGCAGCTATCTTAGAAAACTACCAAAACCCTGATGGAAGTGTTTCTGTTCCTGAAGTTCTTATACCATATATGGGTGGATTAAAAACATTATAGTAATAAACTGGGACACAAAATATGGACAACGTCGTATTTTGTGTTTTTTATATTAAGGAGTGATTATGAAACAACTAA
>NZ_JBLWID010000021.1:0-15776 GCF_048381515.1 Mycoplasma sp. 4463 | reverse complement strand
ATGTGTAGTATCAAATTCTAAAAAGACATTGATAGACTTTATTTCTTAACACTTTTTAACTCATGATTATATATATAATTTTGAGTTGCTGATATCACAAGCAAGTGGTGGGTGCTAAGAAAAAAAATAGGGTCTATGTTCATTTAATCACAACACAAAATTTCGACCAATAATCTCTTTCAAAACTGAAGGAGATTTTTTGTATGCAAAACTTTGAAAATATCAAAATCAAAGGTGTAGGTTCAGTAATAACTGAATGAATGGAAAAACCAAACTTGAATCAAATGACTTTAAAAGGGACAGGGTTTAAGTTTATAGACAACGAACTTCAGGGGTTAAGACCTTCACAATTTATTGTTTTAGGAGGAAGACCCGGTACAGGAAAAACAACCTTTTTAATTAACTTAATAAATGAACTCAATAGTTCATTAGATAAAGATGAGTGTGTGTTGTTCATCTCGTTAGAACAAACTGCTTCAGAGATTACACAAAAGCTTTTTTCTATGAATACGTTCTATGAATTAAAAAACTTTTATGAGTCTTTAAATATAGTTGAAGATTTAAAAGCTTTCAATAAGATGGGTTTTGATAGAGTGATTGAAAACTCAAAATGTTATTTTGTAGATGACCCTGATATAAGAGCAGAACACATTAAAAACTTAATTGTGTTCTTTGAGCAAAGAACACAAAAGAAAGTTAGAGCTGTTTTCATAGACCATATACAAATACTTTCAACAGCAAAACATTTCTCTAGTAAATATGAACAAACTTCATATATATCAAGAATATTAAAAAAGTTAGCTTTAGATACATCCATTCCAGTTGTTGCTCTTTCTCAAATGAGCAGAGACTGAACAACTTCACAACAAAGAAAACCAAAAGCAACTAAAAAAGCAAATGAAAAAGGACAGCAACCTACACCAGTTGAAAAGTTAAAAGCAGAACCACCTGTTCTTACTGATTTAAGAGACAGTGGAAGTATAGAACAAGATGCTGATATTGTGTTGTTTCTATATGAGAGAGACATTGAAGAGAATAAAGAGAGAAACAATTATTCAATGGTTAATTTATCAATTGCTAAAAACAGGAATGGATGTATAGGAAAAGAGCAAGAGATTGTATTCATTCAACCTTTAGCTTTAATGATTGAATTAACGCAAGAAAATCAAGCTTGAATTGTTAGTGCTTTTAGAAATCTAGAGAAACAAAGAAAGGAAAGAGAAAATGGAAAACAATAAAACAATCAACTACACCTTTCACAAAGGTTTCTCATATTGTGAAGGTGTAGTGTATGTTAAAGAAGTAGGTCAATTAATTACAAAAACAACACAAAGTGGTTTTGAAGTTAAAGAATTATATGTTGATGTTCTTTATGCTGATAAATTTCATTCAGAGAACTACAGACCAACACCTGCTTCAGCTAAATTAAAATTCACAGGAAAGCAAGCAGAGCAAGCATCTAAAGAAATTCAAGTGGGACACTTCTTAAATTTCTATGGAAGTGTGTTAGCAAATGATTTCAATAATGAACACACCAATCATATATTTAATACATTTATGTATCTAATTTATCACTATCAGATACTTAACAAATACGTATCAGAGGTTATTGCTTACCATATAGCAGATGCTTATAAAGCAGTCCAAGGAACATTTATTTTTGTAAATGCTTCAGTCGAATTATTAACTGATGAAATTAGAACAGAGAAAAACTTTGTATATTGCAAAGCTGCTATTCCATTAAAAGACAATCAAAAGAAATTTTTAACATTAATCAAAACCTTAAAAGTAAGACACCCTGCTATGATGGATGGAGCAGTTCCACCAATATATGAATCACCTTATCTAAACAAAAAAGGTTCAAGAGCATTTGTAAAGTTTGTCCCTTTAGTTCAAAAGAACTTATCAAAAGATGAAAAGACAACATATTATCAAGTGTATGGGAGTTATGAAGAACTTTCAATGGTTGAAGAACCACAAGAAAAACCAACAGAGACAAAACCAAAACACGAATCAGGTTTTGAATTTGTAGAAGAAAAGTAGGAAGTTAATATGTCGTTGTTTCCACTCGAAAAATTAAAGGAGATATTACACTATACAGACCTTCCAGACAACCCTGCTTTTGATGCTTTTGAAAGCTCTGAATTCTTTGAAATTCAGAGTGGAGCAAAAGGGGTTTCAAAATCTTTCAATGGTGCTATTATCACACTTTATAGATTAGCTAATGAAACCAACTTTAACTCTGTTTGATGTAGAAATCAATACAACCATATTAAGAATACATTGATACCAATGTTTCAAAAAGCAGCAGACTTTTTAGAAACAAAACACAAAATCAATATCAAGAGATATTTAGTCTTTACACAAGATGCTATCTACTGAAGTGATGGGACTGATACCAAAACAAGTAGAAAAATATTGTTTCAAAACTTTGAAAAGATTCAAGCATTCCAAGGTATCACATTACCAAAAGCAGATTATTATTTTGGAGAGTTGGTTATTGATGAACCAATTGAAGACCCTGAAAATACAAACTATACACCAAGTCAATTAAGAGATTTATATCAGAATCAAAGAGAAAATATACCTTTATTAATTCAAAACACCGTTTTGAGAACTAAAGCACCACAAGATACAAAATTAAAAGTTAAGTTCTTTTATAACATTTTTACAACAGAGCATTTTTTAATAACTGATTATCATAATAAGGTTATTCCATTAATTTCACACAATGGAACAACTAACATTCAAGTGTTAGATAAATTAGTTAAAGATAAATTTATTTATGAAACGTCTCCAACGTTCTCTGAAGGTTTAGGTATTAATGTAATTATGTATTCAAAACTATTCACTCCAAATAGCGAAATGAGCGAAATACAAAAAAAACAATTTGAACTTTTAAAATCAACTAACTTTAGATTGTGAGTTATTACTGTAGCGGGTTTTGCTTTTGTTAATGAAGATAAACAAAGTGCTTTCTATCTTAAAAGTTTAATCTATGATAACAACAATTTTAATAGAAATATTGAGTTCATTACAAAAGAGCAAGTATCAGAGTTTATAAGAGCAGGAAAAGTTTTAGGTGTTTTTGATGGATACGACCCCGGGAAGAGCGATAATGCTTCTTGATGTAGAACGCTGCTTTTAGATGATGGGAAGATTGTAATATTAGATGCTATAGAAGACCTTAAAAGGTTCTTCAAACATAGACCAACAAGAGTTGAAGTTAATAAGTTATTGATTGATTTGATTATTAAAAGCAATATTTGAATATTCGAAGAGTTAAAAAATTCTTATCATACAAATGAATTTTTTAACTTAAACAAATTTGAGAATGTTATCTTAACAGATAATGACCACGTAAGCGATTATGTAAATCTGGAACTTCAACAATTAGCTAACAAGTTTCCAGATTTCAAAATATATTCAAGATTAGCAAATAGAAAAGATACGAGAACTGAAAAGTTCGGTATCGAAAGCAGACAAAGATGAACAGAGTGAATCTTTGGGAATAATATGGTGTATATCTTAAATACAAATGATACAACAAAGCTATTAGAGAACTTATCAAAGCAATATGTTGAACCTGGAGAAAAGAAAAGAGATGAAACTGTTTTTCCAGAGATATATGACTTAATAAATGCTTTTGAAATGTCTAACAGCTTAACATACAAAAAGCAGAAAGTGCTTTGAAATTTAGCACAGCAAGGAGAGAATTATGGCGTTAGATAATGAAGCAATTTTCAAAAAAGGAGCTATGGTCATAAATAACTCCATTATTCCAACAGAGATTGATAATGAATTCAAAATCAACTCAAGAAGCTTTTTCGAAAAGCAGGGAGCATTGCTTCAAGTTTCTGAATTAGCAACTGAACTTCCCACTTTTGAGTTTACTAATGGAAAAGAAGAGTTTGATGCTTTCTTAAAGAGAAATGATTTTCTTTCAATTATTCAACAACTAGAAAAGTTCTTATTCACAAAAGGAATTTGAGCTTTAGGAATTCAAAACAATAAAAAGGTTGTTTTAGCTCAAGTTGTCGATTACGAAACCAATGATGATAATGAGTTAGTTTATTTACAAATTAACACAGGTAAGTTATCAAATGGAGTTGATGAATATAACACATTTACAACATATGATTTATTAAACAATAAAGGTTATGTTGAAAAGTCAATTATTGATAAGAACGGAAAGAGACAACCACTTTCAAGCTTATTAGGTAAAAGATACAAACAAGAAATATTCAAAGATAACTTTATTCCTTTTGTTATCTTCAAAAACAATTCAACAGGACAAGCAGAGATGGACTTAATAGACCAAGAACTTTTTGCTCTGTTAGACATTAAGTTGAGCGCTTTATATTTTGATAGTTTCTTATCTGCTCCGATTCCTTTAATCAATTGAGATTTAGGAAACTCTAAATCTAACAGTGTGTCTAAATCATTGTTCTCATTAGGAAAGGATAGAATTATTCAAACACACTCAATAGCACCTTATAGTGACCAAATGGTTAAACCTTTCGAAATAGCGCAGTCACAAAGCACAGCACTTTCAACAATTCAATCAATCGAAAGCATTATGTATTGAATCAAACAAGCTTTAATCTTCAAAAAAGATTCAACTGATGGTGGAACTCACAACATCCATTCAGTGGAAGCACAACAATTAAACAGTTCATATAATCACTATATTGAAGGTAAAGCAAACTTAAGAGAGATATATTATGAGAAGTTCGCTAGATTAGTGTTGAGAGTGTTAGGATTAGATTATTTACAAGATATCAATGTTATAACAACTAGTTCTTCAAAATATTTAGAACAACAAGCAAAAATATTATCAACTGACCAAAATGGGGTTCTATTAAATAGAAACCAAGACATTCGACAAACAAAAACAAATGAGGTAAGTGATGAACTTCAACAATAACACTTCAAAGCTTTTTGTTTATAAGATTGAATCAAATAAACCTTTAAGCTTCATCAAACATAGTATCAATGTTATTAACTTACCAGAACCTGAAGAGTTTGATGTTATTAAGTTAAACCACACAAAACTATCAAACACCTTATTAGATGATGGTAATGTTAGCAATGAATTGTTTAACTCTTACACAATTACAGGAGATAGTGATTTATATAACTATCTAGAAGTTGAACCATCTAAAAACATCTTTTATCTTTTCACATTTGATAGTCCTTATGTGACTCAATTCAATGAGTTCTATATTATCGAAAACAAAATTGATAATATGCAACTCAACGATGTGTTAGAAGCATATGCTGATATAACACTTACACAATTAGACTATTACAAAGAACTTCATAACATTGACTTTCATTTTAAGTTTCAAGGAAATGAAACAACAATTAACCAATTAGATGATTTAGTCATTAAGACAAATAAGGGTGCTTTAATCAACTCAATTAATCTTTTAGATGATAAGTATCAAATTATTAAAGCAACTAATAAATCTCAAAGTCCTTATATGCTCATCATTAACCCTTTTAATGTTAAAGGAAATAATTACTCTCTGAACTTCTGAAGTTTAGCAGGCAATAACTTCATTCCATTAAAAGAATATTTGAATAATAGAGATGTAAGAAATGAATATATTGACTTTTGCAAGTATTTGGTCAATGTTTCTAAGATAGTTAGAACATCATTTCAAGGAATGAATGAAGAACAACTGAAGAAATTTGAAGAGAAGTATGGGAAGATATCTGACTTAAAAAACTGAACAGACCAACAAGTTCAGAATAAGTTAAACGAATATGTTGTTAATGGTTATTATCACAAGACAAACATTTTAAAAGCATACTTATTAGCATTTTCGAATGATATAAACTCCACTTATGCTTTCAAAGGTGGGTTTAACAGCGAGAATATGCTTTATAGTCCTTTAGTGGTTTGATACCATAACAACAATGCCAAATGATTCTCATATATGTATGACATAAATACAAATAATGAAATTCATTCAAGATTACAAAACAACTTTCTTAATAATAACATTGTAAAGTTTAATGGTTCAAACATTCAACTTTCACTTGTTCCAAATGTATTGGAAGAAAAAGACTATTCAGCAACACCGATTGAGTTTAACGATAAGACTTATAACTTCAATTATGTATCATATCTATTCTTAACACCACAAGGGTTTAAAAAATTAGTTGATTATAGTTCATATGCTAATGAAGATTATGAAAATAAATTCATTAGGAAAAGAATTCCAATTTGCTATAAGAAAGATGTTAAATCAGTATCAGATGTAGGCGGTCTTGCTCCACATAGTAATGTTACATATTATGATGGTTGATTGCTAACTCCATCAATGTGAGCTGATCTTCTACATATGTACCCTGATATTGATACAAAACAGACAAATTCAACAGGTAAATTATGAAATATATTTGATACAAAGGTTGAGATAAGAGAGAATGATACTTCTGATTCAATGATTTTCTTGAAGAAAATAGTCAGAGAATACATCGACCAAAAGATTAGAGAAACACAAAATATTGATAACAGTTATACATTAAGCAAGATATTCTATTTAACTAAATATGGACAATATGCTAATTCTAATGGTAACTCATTTAAAGAATTTTGTGATAACAATTTAGATTTATCAAAAGAAGAACAAAATTTCTTTATAGATAACAAAGAAAAATTCAAACAATTTGGATACTGAAAAGACAGTTGCTATGGAATAGTTGAATTAATGTATGAAAAGCAAGTTAATTCAAACTATTCTCCAAGTGAATTTTATGACTTACTAAAAGACACTATATTCAATACACCAGAAGAGTTTGTTAATTCAACGGGACTTACTGAAGCAGATTTTCTAGAATCATTCACAATTCACAAAGAACAACCAGAGCAAATTAATTCAATCGAAATTCGAGCATTATGATTAGACTGAATAGAAATTTCAGGAACTAAATTCATAACAAAAAACAAACCATATAACAAAATTATTTTCTGATAAGAAAGGACAAGGAACTGCAGCCTTATAAAGACAGAACATTATGGAAATTATCAAGAAGATTTCACAAAAATTAGGTCTTTCTGACCAAGAAACTTTTCAAAAATTAGGTTTATCTGAAGATGCTAAAAGAACTCAAATTCTCAATGCTTTAGATACATATGCTATTTTTGAAACAAAAGAAGAATTAGAGAACTATATTAAAACAAAGTTATCAAATAAAGAACAAGAGATTGAAACTCTAAAATCAACTCTCTCTGAATTTGAAACAACAAAAGAACTCTATTCAAAACTTATTGAAGAGAATAAATTAGCAAAAGAAAATATTAAGTTAATTGTTGATAATACCATTGATACAATGAACTTTAAAGGAAAAGTTAACAAAGAAAATATTGAGCTCAATAATTTAGATTTTACTAATTTAAAAACTTCAATATTAAAACAAGCTTCTGAACTAGGTTGAGAAGTTAAAGAAGAAACACCAGAACCAACACAAAGCAAAGAACCACAACAAGAGTTCAAAGCTAAGTATTGAGGTAATGGAATAATCATAGATTAAAGGAGATAAATATGTTAAATACACAAATTAAATCAATTTTAACAAGTGAAAAGAGTTTAGTAGATGCATCAAACTCAAACTCACCAATTACACTTTCACAAATCACAGCAACACAATTAGTTGATTATTACAAAGATAGATCACTTTTCTCAAAATACTCACAAGGGAACACAGTTTTAGAAGTTTCACAAAGAAGCATTTCTGTTATGTTGAACCCTTCAACTGTATTTAAAAACAGAACTGATGGAATTGGAGCTGGGACACCTGATAAGTTCAGATTAGGAAAACAAGTTTCAGTAAGCTGAAATGAACCTTTAGTTGCTTATGAAGGGCTTACAGCTCAAGAAAAAGAATTGTTACCAATTGATATTGCTTCAATTAAGCTTTCAAAGATGTCTCAAGACTTCGTTAGATTAACAGAAAGAACAGCATTCAATCTTTTAGAAAACAAAGCTATTGAAAACAGCAAAGTTTCAGTTATTGATTTTGAAACAAAAACTCCTGCTGAATATAAAAAAGAAATTGTTAAGTTAGCAACAAAACTTACATTAACATATTCACCAGAACAAGGAATCGACCAAATTGCACCAGATGATATTTTGATATCTATTCACCCTGTAGCATTTGACTATTTAGCAGATGCTGGGGTTGTTGGAGACAGAGCAAAAGAAACATTTGATGGTGGTCAATACTCAATTGGTTACATCGGTGGTTACAAAGTTGTTTCTAACCCTTTTCTTAACCAATTAGATGTGTTAGTCGCTCCAACATTCGTTGGTTTAAGAGCAGTCAATGCTATCAAAATGTATATGGGACCAATTGATAATGCATCTGCTGATATTGTTGTAAGAGCAGAAATTGCTAATGCTTTAGGTGTCTTATACAATGGGTTAGTTTATGGTATTGCTTCAAGTGCTAAAACTAAACAAAATGAAGACAAATTCATTACTGAACCAGCAACAAGAGATTAGACAGTTATGCTTTTAGTTTTCAAAGAACCTCAAATTAAGTATGAATCAACACAAGAGAGATTATCTTATTTAAGAGCTATCAGAGAAGACAAGGAGAAGAAAGAAGAAACAATTTGAAGCAAAATATTCAAAGCTGTTTCTTCTTTTTTTATAGACGTTGTTTTAGAGGTAGCAATTGATGCTTTAAGTGTGGTATTACCAATTGGAGCTGTTCCTTTACAACTTATCAAGATAGGAGCAAGGTTTGTAAAGAATGTAATTGTTTCATTGGTAGAAAATAAAGGGGCAGTTGATTGAGGTGCTATTGCTATATCAACTGCTATTGAAACAGCAACCTTTGGTTTAGCAAAAGGACTTTCATATATTAGGAAAGTAACCAAGTTTGGTAAAAACATCACTAAAGGTATTCAAGCAACTAAAAAAGCTGTTTCATTTATTAAGCAAGGACTAACACAAAAGATTGAAACGATTACAAAGACTGCTTTTAAGTATGTTGATAAATATAAACTAATTAAAAGCAACACAATTAGAAAGTTTGTAAATGCTAAAACAATAAACAAAGTAATTCAGACAGGGAAAGAGTTTTTCTCAATTGTAAAGAACCCTTTTAGTTTAGTGACTAAATTATCAACAAAAGCACAACAATTAGTCAAAAAGAATATTAAAGACAAAATGGTTAGATTACAAGCTTCTTATTATAAAAAGCAATTACAAAATCAAATCATTAAGAAGAAGGTAATTAATCCAAAAACAGCAAACAAATATATTAGAGCAAATAGATTAGCAAATAAAGGACAATTCTATTTTAATAGTTCGTGAATTAGTGGAATAAGACTTTATGATGAAAGATATTGAGACCAAAGCAATGATGTTTCATTCTTCTTATACTTTAAGAGAGATGCAACTAAATCAAAGAACTTTCCAAAAGGAAAAAGACCCTTACAATTCACAATGTCTTATGAAGAGATGTTTAACTTCTTAAAAGCTCCATCAAAAGGACAATATTATTTGGACAATTGAGCTTGAGGTTGAGATATGGGAAGAATAAGAATAGACACATCAACAGAGTTTGAAGTTGATAAGTTAGCTCAAAGAGATTTTCTTAAGAGATTCAGATTAGCAGAGCATTATGCTACAGCTGATGCTTTAGATGAAACATTATTTCAAACAAACCAATATGATAAATATGTTAAAAAACACAGAACAAACAAGACACAACTATTTGCTTATCAAACCACAAATGCTAAAGGTAAAAAAGTACTTAAATTTACACCTTATATTTACGGTAATGAATCACGAACATTTACAAAACAAGCGAAGAGAATAAAAAGGACAAAATAAGATGGACAGACAAGAAGTTTTATTTATCAAAAATATGGGTCTATCATTTGAAGAGTTTAAAAGCTCTGAATTCAATATGCTAGTCCCTTTCAAGACACCAAAAAAACTCTCTAATTTAATGAGTGAGTTATCAGATGAAGAAATATATAACAGAGTAATTTACAGTGTTTATAACTCTGTTAATGCTTTAATAAACAGTGTTGTATCATTAGTTGCTAAAAAAGTTGATTACAATGTGGAGCAGTTTAAAAATGCTATTGGGGATGATAGATATCAATTGCTTAAAAAATCAATGTTCCACGAAGTAAATAACAGATATACAAATAATGCTATTCCTGAAGTTAATTCAAGACTTACACTTTTAGGTGGTTCTGCTCAAGTATTAGGAACACAAAGAGAGTTTGTATTTGCTGAACAACATTTGAACCCGATTGCTGCTAAATTGCTTTATGATGGGGAATGAGACAGTTTAGGGGTTGAAATTGTTAAAGGTTTAGACAAGCTATCAGGTTTTATTTCGACAACTGATTTTGATAAGGTAAATGAAGATATTAAAGGGTTTAAAAAGACAGTTGAAACAAAGACAGAACAAATAGACACAGATATTAGAAACCTTAAGTTATCAGCCGAAAGAATGCCTTCGTCAATGGAGTGAGCAGAGATTAGAAAGAATATTCAAATGGACAAAGTCCAAGCAAATCAAATTTTAGATAACATTAACAAAATTGAGCAACTAGAAGCTGAAAGAACTAGGTTAGAGAATGCTCTAAATCAAGAGATTGAAGCTTTTTCAACATTCAAAAGAAACTATGAAGAGCAATACACTAACACACTTCAAAGCATCAATGAAGTAAGAGCAGCAGATGAAGAGAAATGAAATTCAATATATCCTAAATTAACACTCTGAAAAGAAAATATTGATTTGAAAATTGAAGAAGTTTATGACGGCTTATTTGGAAGTGATGATTATGCTGAAGGAGAACCGGAACCAGGATTTCTTAAACAAGTTGAAGAAAAGTTTAAAGAGCTAGTTCAAAACATTGAAGAGCTTAAAAATGCAAAACCAAGCAAAGAATCTATCACAGCTCTTTTTAAAATGGCTACAAGAATGAGGGAAGAGTTAGATTCACATCCTTGAAATAGCGATATTATGGATTTATCAGAAACAGTTAATGAGATGGGAACAACACTACCTTGAGCTATTAACACAACTGAACAAGAGCAATTCACAGGTGAATATCTAGATGGTTTCCCTGTATATAAGAAGCTAGTTAAATATGAAACTGAATGAAGTAACGACACACCTTCAACATTAATAGCAGGAGTTAAAGACTTAGTGAATATTGAGGGGAGTTTTTCTGCTTATTCATCAACTGATGAACCACAAAATAGAAAGCAATTTCCAATCTTACAAATATCACATGCAGCTATAGGAGCACAAGGAGATTACTTCTATGTTGAGAATAATGAACTTAAGTTCAAAGCAGGACAAAAAACACCATACATTTACAGAGAAGCAGTTGATAAAATTGCAATCAATGTTGTTATCAAATATACAAAATCAACAGACACACAATTAACAATATGAGATAGAGCATCTAACCATAGAGACCCCATATCTCCAAGCGAATATGCTATATTAGTAGCACGCTTTAAGAATAGTTCAAGGTAAAAAATGAGTGAAAATGTAATTACAGCAATAGCAGGAGCAGGTGGTTCTGTTGCTGTTATTGCTTTGATGTATGTTGTTTATTGATTAATAACTAAATACAAACAAAACAAGCAGTCAAACAATGTAAATAAGTCTGCTAATCACATTAACATAACAAACACAAAACAAGGAGATGAAGTGAACGCATTGATTCATCTAATAGAACAGCAAACAAAGAAAATAGATGATATTAACAAAAGATTAAGAAACATTGAACTTTCACAAGATAGATATAATGCTGCTTTTAAGGTATATGTTGAAAACAATGGTGTATCTAATGATGTGAAAAAGATAGTTAAACAAATTATTGATGGAGAAAATTAAAATGGACAAGATAAGACAATTTTTCAAAAAGATTTTAGATTTCTTTAAGTGAATGAAAGTTCATTCAATAGATGCTGCTATTGCAGTGCTAGAGAATGTCCCTTTAGAGCAAGAAGAGCTCGAAAGACTTAAAGAGATTATTAAGACCAAGGACAAAGAAAAAACAGCAGTTTAAGCTGTTTTTTTGTTTGTATTGAGTTTCTTAATCTTTCATTGTTGGTTCTGCTTGAAAGCAATGTAAGGAGTAGCAGAGTGCTTTTTTGAATATTCTAATAAGTTAGTCAAATCATATTCATTATTATGATTATCGTGTGGTTTAACTTGTATAAATATAAGTTCATTATTTGGGTTGGTTCCGTATAAATCAACTTTGTATTTCATATCAACAAAAGAAGAAGTTGCTTTGATTTTGAAGTTTGCTTTATTAAGTAAATTAGCAAGCTGTAGTTCTTTTCTGAAGTTTATAAAAGTCATATACATTAAAATATGTTTATATTGTGGGTATAAGTCAAGGTCAATTTCTTTTGTATGCATTCACTTTATCATATGAGTTTTAAATGTTAGTGAAAACTTCGAATCAAATTCAGTAAATGAAGAAGGAAGGTTTTTTCAGAGATATTCTTTTATATCTATTCCAAGCTCTCCGAAGTTTGGAAGTTTGATTTTTTCTTTAATCATAATTATTTTAAAAACTTATCCCTTTGATATTTGTCTGAGTAATGCGTTTTTAAATAATATGTCGTTGTTCTATGGATTATCTCATAGATACCTTCAAAAACATCATTAAAGTTATTTGCATCGTTTTGATTTTGTCTATCAATATAATCATATAATTGTCTCTTTAAGAAGTCTAAAAATTCTGTTTCAACACTTCAAAATACTTCTAATTTAGAAATAAAGGAAATTACAGAAAACTTCTTATATGTTCAGAATAGTTTATCAGCAAAAGACATTTGAACCATTAACTTCAAAGATTCTTTATTTGCAAGTATGGTAATCAATGAAATAACATTCTCATAACTTTGTTTTTGTTTCCTGAAATCTCTAAGTTCTCTGAAGTATCTTTTAAGCTTTTCTCATTTTCTTTCTTTTGGTTCTGTGAATAGCAAAAGTTCAGATGGTATTTTTGTTTTCTTCATTATTTGTCCCCTTTAGATTCTTTGAATGCTTTTATTTTTTTAACTAATTTAATAGCTTCTGATTCAGTTAAGTTAGAACATACTTTATTGGTTCATAACTTTAAAACTTTAAGGTATGAATGAAAGACTGTCCCATCTTCTTCTATCTTGCAAATATATGAGTTAAAATCATCAGAAATAGAGTTTTTGAACTTACTATCATAAACATAGTTTTCTTCCCTTACAAAGTCGTTTATTTCTTTAATAGGACAAGTTATAAATTCCTTTGAAGTTAAAAGTTTTGAAGTGATTTCTGTTATTTTTAATATTTGTGAATGATTAATTGTTTTCATTGTTTCCTCTTTCAAGTAATTCAATTTGTTTTCTTAATTTTTCATTTTCTTTTGCTAATTTTTGATTTTCTAATCTTTCAGCTTCTAACAGTGCTAATTGTTTCTTTTCATTGATGAGAGCGATATCTTTAAAGTCTCTAAGTTGTTCAATTTCTCTCATCATTTCAGCTTGATTAATGAGTTTAAGTCTTGCTGGGTCAGTAGCATCTTTAACTATCTTCGCTAACTCTTCAGGTGTTTGAATTATGTATGTATTTATTAATGTTGTTGTGTCTTTATGACCTGTTGATTTTTGAATTTTCACAATGTCTGTATTGTTTCTATATTGATTGGTAACAAATGCTTTTCTGAATGTGTGAATTGTAATTGGTTTATCAGCAAACTCTGGTAAGTCTCTTTTTAGTTCAGCTATAAACCTTGTGAATTGATAATTCATATCTCTAGGGAATTTTGAATTATCAATGAATTCTTCATATAAAGGTCAATACTCTTTAGAGATGTTGTAAGCTCTAAAATTGTTGTTCTTGTTAGCTTGTGTATATGATGAATACACTTCTATTTCTTCCATATATACAAAGTTGTCTTTATTAGCTAAAACATTGCAAATTTCACTAAATCTAGCACCGTTTTCGATAGCAAATAAGACAAACGAAGCAACACCCTTTGAATTATCATAGTTGAGCGCATATTTCTTTATTTTAGAAAGTTCAACAACATCTGGAACATATGTTGCTGCTTTAACTGTTTTGATATTCGGAATGATTGAAACATCATAAACAAACTTTTGTTGTAGTTGGTTGTATTTTGTTATCAATGATTTAAGCATTGAGAAGAATGTTTGTTGTGAGCTAGGTTTTAATCTATCTCTGTAATCTTTTATTACTGTTTTAAGTTCTTCATTTGATGGTTCTGGTGTAGAGAAACATTTAAAGAAGTTATCAAAGAAATATTTATATGTCTGTCTTGTTTTTGAGTTATGTAAATTATCAACATAAATTTTTGAGTATTCTTTTAAGTTCATTGTGTAAATAATCAAACTTTAAACTTTTCCCTGTTGATTTTTGTGCTATACTATTCATAAGGAAATCAACAGGGTTCGAGTTAAAGTTGATTTCCTTTCTTTTTTTATTTTCAAAGTTTGAAGCAGTTAAGTTAATAAATAAAGTCAGAGATTAAACAAGCATCTCTGACTTCTCTTTTTTTAACATACTTAAAAGATATTGCACATATACAACTAAAAGAATAGCTGTAAGTTTCACTGTATGCTAAACAAGGTTCGAGATTTGTTTAACTGCATAAATATTATAACACCAATTTTTTATTTTTCTCAAAATATTTTTTTATTTAACAAAATATATATTTTATTTATAAAATAAATAAAATATATGGTATAATATAAATGATATTTAAGGAGAGACAAATTTACAAAACAAGCATACAAAAAATCTCTTTCGTTTCTTAAGTATCACTGAACTCCAATCAGCCATAAAGTGACCTTTCTTTGTAGAGATAAATGTAATACAAAAGCTAAAGCAAACTCACTTTTGGAGTTCTTTTATTTTGAAGAGTAAGCTGATACAAAATCAATTTATTATAGTTATAGATGCTGCTAGGAACTGAAAAGTTTTTTTCATTAATTATTCTTTTCTAAATTTAAAGAAATTGAACATTAATATATTATATTTTTCAAACTCAATTGTTGAGTTAGGTTATTACAAATAAGAATAAAGAGATTCTTTCTCCTTAAAAGATTTTCAAAAAAGTCAAATTGCATTCAAAGGGTCAGAGTAAAAGAGCGATTTAAACAGTGATTAACATTGCTGTTTTTTTATTACTTTGATGCTATCAACTTACACATAGACCGCTGATAGAAATAACGTAAGCATATATAGTATATAAATATACTATATATGCAATAACATAATATGTATTTAAAAATATGTTAGAATAGTTTTTAAATACATATTATGTATATATACTAATATATAAAATATATTCATTATAAATATATTTTATATATTAGATATTAGTGTATATATCTTATATATACCTTATTTAATTTTTCCACTGTAGGAAGAAATTAAATAAGGTAATAAGGTATATATTTATATTTTAAAAATCATAATATTGTGTCTATATAGTTTGTTTTTCTCTGTTAAAATAATAGTAAGAAGATTATTGGTTGTTTTATGTCTTTTTAAAATATAAATAACAACACTTATTCTATTGAACTATTGAAAGACTTACTGTCCTCGTCTTGTGCTCCTGTTTGCTGACGACAAAACAAGGAGCTCAAGAACTTCGGACGGTTACTATTATGATAGTTAAGATATCATATGTGTAGTATCAAATTCTAAAAAGACATTGATAGACTTTATTTCTTAACACTTTTTAACTCATGATTATATATATA
>NZ_JBLWID010000020.1:0-16362 GCF_048381515.1 Mycoplasma sp. 4463 | reverse complement strand
TTGAATTTATCATTGGAACCAGAATTATTTTTCCAAGAAGCTACATTTGTCAATATAAAAACAAAAATGATTTTTTAAACAATGTTGAAATTAAAAAATCATCAATTTATAACTATTTTGACACTTTTTTAACAAACAAAGAGACTATTTTGTTCAATCTTTACAATAAATTACAGGAATTAACTAATAGAAACAGTAAACAATTACACTTTGACAATACAACTGTTTATTTTGAAAGTTTTTCAAGAAAAGGTGTAAGACAAAAAGGTTTTTCAAAAGACGGCAAACATGATGAAGACCAAATTGTAATAGCAATGGCAACAGACAATAATGGAATACCTTTTCATTACAAAATTTTTGAAGGAAATACTGCCGATTCACAAACTTTAATTAAGTTTTTAATTGAAATGGAAAGAATTTATAAGATTAAAGACTTAGCAATCATTGCCGACAGAGGAATTAGTCAAAATGCTAACTTAAGATTTTTAGAACAGAAAGGTTATAAATACATCGTCCAAAAACGTATTGATAACCTTAGCGAAGCAGATAAAAGATTCATCATTGAAGATAAAGATTATATGTTGGAACATGAAATGTTTTCAAAAAGCAGATTTGTGGAATCTGTTTGAGCAAACAATAGAAAAAGGAAAAGATTTAATCAAACTCTTAGAAAACAAATAGTTTACTTTAGCCCAGCAAAAGAAAAGCTCGACAGAATAAAAAGAGCTTTTTCGATAGCAAAATATGAGAAAAAATCAATTAATAATGTAATTTGCTTAAGTGATCTTGTTCCAGAATACAAGAAAAAATATATGGATGTTGAAGGCAAAACAATTGCCAAATTAAATTACTCTAAAATTAAAAAAATAGCTGATCAAGATGGTTTCTATATGATTGAAACCAACATATCTAATTTAACAGCACAAAGAGCTAATGAAATTTATAGACAACAATGAAAAATTGAAGAAAGTTTTAGAACATTGAAATCTTCACTTGAGGTTAGACCAATGTTTGTTCATAAAGATTCTCACATTCAAGCGCATGTTTTCTTGTGTTTCTTAGCGTTGATTGTCTTAAAATACTCAATTTACAAACTTAAAAAGTTCTATGAAGATAATGGTGAAATTCAAAAAGTAACTATGAATATGTTTATAGATGCATTAAAACTTATAACAATAACAACTAAAACTGTAAATGGCAAAGTTGTTGGTGAAATCATTAATAATTTAGATCCAAACCATTACGAATTAAACAAAATATATAAAGATTTTTCATTTGTTATAGAAAATCTATCATTGTAATTAAAAATAACAAAAAACGAAAGCGCCTTATTTATAGGTGTTTTCGTTTTTTAGCCCTTTTTAACTTGGAAACTCAGGATTACCTTGTTCCTAGGTTAAAAAGAAAAACTCAAACTACATAAAGTAATTTGAGTTAGATGTATAAATGAAACAATAATTATTTACCGTTCATTTTTTCAAGTCTTTTGTTGAATCTGTCGATTCTACCTGTCGCTTTAACTTGTGCTCTTGACCCTGTGTAAACTGGGTGGCATCCTGAACATACGTCTACTGTAAAGTTTGGTTTAACTGATTTGAATTGGAACACTTTGTGACAAGTTGAACAAGTAACGTTTACTTCGTGGTATGGTAAGTGAATATCTTTTTTCATAAATAAAACTCCTAATATTCCTAATTACTATTTTGAGTAGAACTCAACGATTAAAGCATCCTTGATTTCTGGGTGAATTTCGTTACGTTCTGGTAAACGGTCTAATTTAACTGAAAAGTCTTTTCTTGTCATTCAAGCTGAAGCAGCTTTTTGTTCCATAGCTTCAATAATTTGTTTGTTGTCTCTTGATTTTTCTTTAAGAGTAATTTCTGAACCTAATGAGATTGACATAGAAGGGATGTTTGCTTTTTTACCATCAACAACAAAGTGTCCGTGGTTAACAAGTTGACGAGCTTGTCTTCTTGTTGTAGCAAATCCTGCTCTATAAACTAAGTTGTCTAAACGAACTTCTAATAATTGAAGTAAGTTTGTCCCTGTAATCCCTTTAGCTTTAACAGCTTTTTCAAAAACTCTTCTTAATTGTTTTTCATTTAAACCAAATAAGTGTTTAACTTTTTGTTTTTCGTATAAGTGTAATCCGTATTCAGATAATTTAACACGTTTGTTTCCGTGTTGTCCTGGAGCATAAGTTCTCTTTTTACCTTTAGCGAATTCTTTACCTGATTCTAAGATAGAGAATCCTAAACGACGTGACTTTTTAAATACAGGTCCTGTGTATCTTGACATAGTATTTTTACCTCTTTCTGCATAACTTAGAGGGTTTATTTCTAACTAGTTAAATTTAACTTAATGCTTTGGATTAAATCAGCTAATCTACTTGCAATGTTATAGTCATGTTAAATTTATTTAAAAGTCATAATAAACTGCTGTTTTATGCTTATTTATTCTATCATTATTTTATAAATAATGAATTATTATTTATCTCTATATAACCTATTGAAAAAGATTTTTTAGTTTGCTTATTTTTGCTTAATTTATTGATTAATTTTGTTTCATTAATTCAGCTATTTGCATTTGTAAAATCAATCAACAAAATGAATATACATTATTTAAAAAACAATATAATTAATAAATAACTTTATTAATTAGTTAAGGAGTGTTATGAAACAAAAATTATTAAGTGGAATAAAACCAACTGGTGATTTAACATTAGGTAATTACATTGGCGCAATTAGAAACTTTGTACAAATGCAGAATGATTATGAATCATACATTTTTGTAGCTGACTTACATGCACTTACAACTGGAAGTGTCGATCCAGTTGAACTTAAAAAAGCAAGAAAAACCATTGTTGCACTTTATTTAGCTTGTGGACTTAATCCAGAAAATGTAACAATTTTCTATCAATCACAAGTTAGTGCGCACGGAATGATGAATTGACTTTGTACATCAGAAACGACAATTGGCGAATTGCAAAGAATGACCCAATTCAAAGATAAGTCACAACAAATCAAACAAGCTAACGGGACTTCTAAAATACCTACCGGTCTTTTAATGTATCCAGTATTAATGGCTGCCGATATTCTTTTATACAACCCTGATGTGGTTCCTATTGGAGAAGATCAAACTCAGCATCTTGAATTAACCAGAAACATTGCTGAAAGATTTAATTCAAAATACAATGCTAACTTCACAATTCCTAACGGAGTTGTTCCTAAAGTTGGAGCAAGAATTAAATCACTTACTGATCCTACTGCCAAAATGTCAAAAAGTGAACACGGTACCAAATCAACCATTTACTTACTTGAAGACCCCCAGCAAGCTTACAACAAGATTATGAAAGCAGTTACTGATTCAGAAGGTAAAGTATATATTTCAAATGATAAACCTGGTATTTTAAACTTACTTAATATCTATGCTTCATTAAACAACATAACACTTGAACAAGCAGAAGAATTATTTAAAGATAAAAACTATAAAGAATTTAAAGAAGCAGTTGCTACATCAGTTAAAAATCTTTTAATTGATATTCAATCAAAATACAATGCAGCTTTAAAAGAAGTTGACAAAATAACTGATGAAGGTGCAATTAGAGCTTCTAAAATCGCAGATTATAATTTAAACAAGTTAATGAAAAAAATGGGACTCTATTCCTCATTGACAAAACCGAAAAATGATAAATAAGAGGTAAATTAATATGAAAGCTAATAAAAAACTTAACCATACAACAAGTCACTTACTTGGTGCAGCTGTTGAAAAACTTTATCCAAATGTTAAATTAGGATTTGGTCCAGCTACTGAAGAAGGTTTTTACTATGACTTCGAATTTGCTGAACCACTTTCAGAAACAGAATTACCTAAAATTGAAAAGTTTATGAAAAAACTTGCTTCAAGAAATTTAGTTATGAAGCAAGTTTCAATTGATGAATATTCATTTGAAGGTAAACCTTACAAAAAAGAGCTTTATGACGAATTAGTAGCAGCAGGTAAAGAAGTTACATTCTATGCTCTTGTAGATCCTTTAAGTAATGAAACAATCTTTGTT
Organism: Mycoplasma sp. 4463; assembly: GCF_048381515.1. Taxonomy (NCBI): domain Bacteria; kingdom Bacillati; phylum Mycoplasmatota; class Mollicutes; order Mycoplasmatales; family Mycoplasmataceae; genus Mycoplasma; species Mycoplasma sp. 4463. The sequence continues at coordinate 12,305 of NZ_JBLWID010000020.1, read as the reverse complement.
GACTTATGTGCTGGTGGACACGTTGAAGACACAAAACACATTAAACACTTTAAATTACTTAACTTAGCTGGTGCATACTGAAGAGGAAATTCAGATAACATCCAATTAACAAGAATTTATGGAACATCTTGAGATACAGCAACAGAACTTGAAGAATACTTAGAAATCCTTAAAGATAGAAAAGAAAGAGATCACCGTAAAATTGGTAAAGAAATGAAATTATTCACATTCAACAAATTAGGTGGTCAAGGATTACCATTCTGATTAGAAGATGGAATGTACATTCACAACGAAATTAGAAACCTTGTTCTTAAAATGGACAGAAAATACGGTTTCACAGAAGTTTTAACACCACACTTTGGTGAAGAAGAACTTTACAAAATTTCAGGACACTTAGCTCACTACAAAGATGATATGTTTAAACCAGTTATGCTTGAAAACGAAAAGTTAATTGCACGTCCAATGACTTGTCCTCACCACATTATTTGCTACAACACAGAAAAACGTTCATACCGTGACTTACCGATTAGATATTCAGAACAATCACAACTTTACAGATATGAAAAATCAGGTGCTCTTACAGGTCTTGAACGTGTTAGAGGAATGCTTTTAACAGAAGGGCACTTATTTGTTAGAAAAGATCAAATTGCTCAGGAATTCAAATCAATGTATCAATTAATTAAAGAAACATTAGAAATTTTTAAAATTCAAATTAGTTATGTTTCTTTAAGTTTAAGAGATCCTGAAAACACAGATAAGTACTATTCAGATGACAAGATGTGAAATGAAGCTGAAAATGAACTTAGAAATGTGCTTAATGAATTAGGTGTTAAATACGAAGAAAAAATCGGAGAAGCTGCTTTCTATGGACCTAAAATGGATATTCAAATCTTTACAGCTTTAGGACACGAAATCACAGTTTCTACATTACAACTTGACTTCTTATTACCTGAAAGATTTGATATTACATACACAAACAAAGACAATCAAGAAGAACGTCCAGTTATGATCCACAGAGGTCTTATTGGAACATATGAACGTTTTGTTTCAATTCTTTTAGAACAAACAAAAGGTGTGCTTCCATTCTGATTAGCACCAAAACAATTCACAGTCATTCCTGCTACAAATAATCCAGAAGATGTGAAATACGCATCAGACATCAACCAATTATTATTCAATGCAGACTTTAGATCTAAATTAGACGACCGTGAAGAACGTTTAGGTAAAAAAGTGCGTGAGGCACAAATGTCAAAATCTAAATTCCAAATCATTGTTGGAGAAGCTGAAAGATTAAATGAAACTGTTTCATACCGTGAATATGGTAAACAAGAAACAACAACAATGCCTGTTGCAGAATTTGTCCTAAAAATGATGAGATTGAGAGATTCTCGTGAATAATAAAAAACAAGAAAACAAAAATGAAAAGAAAGTTAGAAAACCAATTAATGGTTGATACATATCATTTTTAGTAATATTTTGAGTTTTAGCTGCTGCAATGATTTTAACAAGTGGAAACATCATCCCTTGAGATAGAATCGTTCCAAATTCTGTTTATAATGTACCTCTTTATTCACGTATATTAGCATCAATTTTCTTTCCAATTTTAGTTTTATCATTTGGTTTCTTTGTTGTTTTAAAGGAAAAAATGAGTGTTTGAAGACTTGTTAACTATGTATTCATTATTGGAATTATAATCACACTATTTTGAGTTCCTAGAATGATTAATGTTAACGAAGGAACAGAGAAAGCTGAAACTAGTTGACAACCAAAATGACTATTATTCCCTTATGATGTAACTGTCGTATTTGGTGTTTGTGTAATCTTATACGCTTTATGTTTATACTTTGTTACACCAAAATTTGTAAGTTTCATGAGACCCAAAATTCAAAAATTCTTAGGTTGTTTGAAGAAACAAAAATCAATTTTAGAACAAGAATCAAAAAACTAAAATTAATAATTATTAAAAATTCCTATCACTGCTGAAGCGATAGGAATTTTTAATATACTTTTCATAATAACAAATCTACCAGCGATATTGAGCTGAAATAAGGCGAAAAAACAGTTTTTTTAGATTTTCTATCTTACTTTTATCAACCTAGTTACATTAATCCGACAGCTTTTAGGATACCAAGAAGAATTCCTACCAAAATTAATGTTAATATAGCTCCTAAGGAAGCTCACACAGCTTTACCCTTCACATTTTTTCTTTGAGCACTAATTTTATTTGCAACTTCTTTAATAAGATCAGTTTTAACAAAGATCTGCTTTTTAACTTGAGCATTATTACTTTCAGCAGGTAACTGATGATCACAAACAATAGCATTTGTTTCAGTAGGTTTCTCAGGTGTAAATTCAATACTTTCAATTAATGAGTTATATTTGTTGGTTTTATTATTAATAAGAATGTAAATATACCAACATAATTGATGAATATTTCGGTCACTTTTTAGATAGTTAGAATCAGAATACGTCTTGAAATCATAAATAAATGGCTTCAATATATTTACGTTATCTAAATCAACCATAAACTTTTTATCTGAAAATGTTCCTTCAGTTGAGTCTATGTGATTAAAATCAGAAATTTCTAATGCCTTAAGATATAAAGATGTTTCAGCATAAAAATGATAGTAATTTGCAAGAATAAATGTAAGTGAATTAGGATAATTTTCTGTTTTATTGCCACAAATAATATATCATCATAATCTTTGCATCTCACTCTCATTGAATATTTTCACAAGTGATTCATCGCGAAATATTAGTTTCAAGAAGTAATATACAAATCATAATATAGGATTATCTTGTTCAAATTTTTCACAATTGAAATAATTGTGATTTCTAGCAGGATAATTTGCAAAGTTATCTTTTCCCTTTTCAAAGAATTTTTTCAAACACTCAGTAACCTTTTTATTTTTTATAAATTCCTCATCTTTTTTCAATATGTCATCAATATTAAACTTTTCTCAATTCTTTACTTTGGAATCTGTGAAACATATTGCTTTAAATAAGTATTCTGGCATTTTACCTTTAAAATTTGCCACTTTTGTAATATCAGTTATTTTTTTAGCAGCTAATTTTTCAATGGCATCAGTATATATTTCATATTTAGTTTTTTCTTCATTGTTTGAGTTTTGATACAAAGTCGAAAAATCCACTTCTGTCTGCTTGCTATTGAATAATTCTTGAACATTCTCAAAAATTTCCTTATCAGTAAAATCACTATCAGAAAATGATGAAAAATTATCCTTAATATTTGAATTTGAATTATCAAACTTTTTTAAAAGTGAATTTGAAATTAAGACTTTGTGAATTTCTCGTGTTTTTAGATCTATAAAACCTGTCAATAATTCTGTGTGACTAAATCATCTATGTCCTTTGGTATTCTTACTTTTACTCATAATATAAAAATTGTAATACAAAAAAAGAAAAGCACCATTTAAATGGTGCTTGTTTCCCGGAAAAAGAGATGCTATCAAAGAGTTTATATTTTCTAATTCCAGGTTACCTCATTAAATATCAAAATAATGAGGTACTTTTATTTTAAAACTTTTTTGGAATATATATCACCAGAAAAATATTTTTTTAATAAATAAAAAAGAACAGATTTTTTCTGCTCTGATTTACAACTCAGTTTAATCTAAAGATTAAACTAATTTAGCAATAACTTCTGAATGTTTGATGTTTTTGTGTTCTAAGTTTTTAAAATTTTGTAATTTTGAATCAGTTGTTAATGCGAAAATAATTTCTTCATCAATGTTTTCTGCTTTGAATCTATTTAAATCTAAAACGATTAATTCATCTCCTGATTTAACTTCTTGGTTTAATGAAACTTTAGCATCCATACCAATTCCATTTAATTTGTATGAGTTTAAACCAAAAACAATAACAGCTTCAACACCTAATGATGTGTTAGATAAGATAACTTGTGATTTACTTGCTGGTTGCATTGTTATTTTTCCATCAAATGGAGCAACAATTTTCCCTGATGTTCCATCTAATTTGATTGCAAATCCTTTTCCAACTAAATCATTTGAAAATACACCATCATTTAATGATTCAAGTGAAACAATGTGTCCTGAAGCAGGTGCTAAGATTTCTAATTCTGAAACTGCTTGAGTAGATGCTGTAGCATTATTTGATGTTGAAACAGTTGAAACTTCAACTGATTTACACATTGTTGAAATTAAGTCTTTGTTAATTTTGATAAGTGCATTTAAAGCCTCTGCATTTTGTAATTCAACTTGAACATGTTTTTGTGCTTCGAAAATTTTAACTGATGTAGCACCTAATTGTTCGAATTCTGCTTTTGAAACTAATGAAACATTTTTAACATCATATCTTAATTGTGATGCTGAATTATTGAATGAAGTAATATTGTCAAGCCCACCGAATGCATCAACAATTTTTACTAATAAGTCTATGTATTTATCTCTTTCAGTCATAATAATATACTCCTTAAATAAAATAAATTTTATATCATTTTTATAATGTTGAAAATAGATTTTAACACCTTAATATAAGGTCTAAAAATTAATTAAATTGTTTACTAGATGCTTAAAATAGTGGTATAATAGTTTTACTTATGGCGAACGTGGTGAAGTGGTTAACACAGTGGGTTGTGGTCCCATCATGCGCGGGTTCGAATCCCGTCGTTCGCCCCATATGAAAGAAAGTTGTTAATAGCAACTTTTTTTGTTTTCGTTTTTTTACATCAAGTGCATAATAAAAGCAACCTAAAAGGTTGCAAATATTATTTATTGAATAAATTGTATGCATCAATTTTAAAAAGAGCTTTTTTAAGTTTAGACTCTAATTTTGTTTTGTTTACTGAATCATTGTGTGAAGCCTCTTCGATTTGTTTAATAAGTTTATCACGGTCACGAAGCGCTCTTTGGACATCAATGTTTTTAACATTGATAATATCATCTGTTATGATTGATACTTTTTTCTCATCAGCATATACAAGACCACCACCGATGTAGCAACGAATTTCTTCACCATTTTCAGGTTTGATTGATAAGTTGCAAATTTCAATGTTTGAGAAAAGTGGTGTTCTATTAGCTTGAAGCCCGATGTAACCTGATGCTGTTTTTAATGTAACAATGTTTACATCACCTTCATAAAATACACCTGATGGTACTGTGATTAATAAATGAGTTGTATTATTCATTATTTTTTATCTGTTGATGATTCAGTTGAAATGTTATTTTCTTCTTGATATTTTTTGTAACGTTCAATAACATCATCAATGCTTCCAGCATATCTGAACATTTCTTCTGGAAGGTTATCTAATTCACCTGAAAGAATAACTTTGAAACTTCTAATTGTTTCAGATAATGGAACATATCTACCTTTAATACCACTGAATTTTTCGGCAACTGTGAAAGGTTGAGATAAGAATTGTCTAATTCTTCTTGCTCTGTTAACAATTTTCTTATCTTCTTCAGATAATTCACCCATCCCCAAGATCGCAATAATATCTTGAAGTTCTTTAAATCTTTGTAAGATTGCAACAACTTCTTGAGCTGTTTCGTAGTGTTCATATCCAACAATTAATGGATCAAGTAATCTCGATGAAGAGTTAAGTGGGTCAATAGCTGGATAAATTCCAAGTGCTGCTGTTCCACGGTCAAGAACTGTTTTAGCATCTAAGTGAGTGAAAGTTGTGGCAGGTGCTGGATCAGTTAAATCATCAGCAGGCACATAAACGGCTTGAACTGATGTAATCGAACCTCTACGTGTTGAAGTAATTCTTTCTTGAAGCGCACCCATTTCTGTAGCAAGTGTCGGTTGGTAACCAACAGCTGATGGCATACGTCCTAAAAGAGCAGAAACCTCTGAACCAGCTTGTGTAAATCTAAAGATGTTGTCGATGAATAAGAGTACGTCTTGATTTTGTTTATCTCTAAAGTACTCAGCCATCGTAAGACCTGTAAGAGCAACTCTCATACGTGCTCCAGGTGGTTCGTTCATTTGTCCAAACACAAGTGCAGTTTTATCTAAAACTCCTGCAGCTTTCATTTCATAGTAAAGGTCATTTCCTTCACGTGTTCTTTCCCCAACTCCAGCAAATACTGAAAGTCCATTGTGCTCTGTAGCTATGTTGTTAATAAGTTCTTGAACAAGAACTGTTTTACCAACTCCAGCTCCTCCAAAAAGACCAATTTTTCCACCCTTTGCATAAGGAATAAGTAAGTCAATAACTTTAATTCCTGTTTCAAGCACTTCTGATGAAGTTTTTTGTTCTTCATAAGAAGGTGCTGGCGCGTGGATAGGATCTCTTTCAATGTCTTTTGGTAAAGGTAAGTTGTCAATTGGGTTTCCTAAAACGTCAAACATTCTACCTAAAACAACGTTTCCTACAGGTACAGAAATTGGTGCACCTGTGTCAGTTACAACCATTCCTCTTTGAAGCCCATTTGTAGAAACCATTGAGATTGTACGAGCTGTATCATCCCCAATGTGTTGAGCAACTTCGAATGTGTAAACTTTTCCATCATGTTCTAATTCAACAGCATTAAGTAAGTGAGGTAATTTTCCTTCTTCAAATCTAACGTCCACAACTGGACCTAAGATTTGAACGATAATTCCTTTGTTTTTTACCATTCATTCCTCCTTATTTTAATTAAGTAGCATCTGCACCAGCTACAATTTCATTGATTTCTTGAGTTATGTTACTTTGACGTTTTCTGTTAAATTGTAATCTTAACTCATCAACTAAGTCTGTTGCATTATTTGTAGCATTTTCCATAGCATTACGTCTTGAAGCGATTTCTGAAACTTTTGAACCTGTAGCAAGTCCATAAACCATACTTGCTAAGTAAAGTGGAATTGAGTTTTTAAGCACCACTTCTGAGTTAGGCTCAAATTCAATTGTGTTTCTAGCTTGCACACTAGCATTTTCAGATTCAATGTCTAGTGGAAAGAGTTTAAGTTTTTTAGCTTCCTGTGTAATGTTGTTAATAAATTCTGTGTAATAGATGTAAATGTTAGCAACTCTTTTGTTTGAATATTCTTCAAAAGCTTTTTTAGATACAACAGAACTAAGTTCATAAGAGATTTTATCTCCTAGTTCTGTGTATTTAGAAATGACTTGTTCATCATATTTAAATGAATGTAATAGAGCAAGTCCTTTTCCTCCAAGAACAATGATTTTGTCGCTTGGTTTAAGAGTTTCTTTAAGTAGTTTAACAATATTAGTATTGTATGAACCACATAATCCTAAATCAGATGTGATGATGATGTGTAAATCAGAATCAACATTAGTGTTTTTAGGGAAAATTGAGTAAAACTCTCTTGGTTCAACGTGTGATGCTAATTCTCTAAACATTTCGTTTAGTGAATTTAAATATGTTTCAATACTTTCAAATTCAGTTCTAATTCTACGTAATTTAGCAGTTGATACTAATTGCATAGCATTAGTAATCTTTTTGGTATTGTTAATTACATTAATTCTATTTTTAATTGAATTTAAGTTTGCCATTTTAATTATTTAAGTAAGTCATTGTATTTTTTAGGAAATGCTTTATGCAACTTAGGATCATAGTTAGGAATTGTAGCGATGATGTTTTGTACTATCTTAACTAATACTTTTTCTGTTGTTTGGTAGTCTTCAGGTGTGAATAAACCTTTTGAAGCAATGTTTGAGAAAAGTTCCATACCTTCAGCTGTTTTGTTTACAAATGCAATAACGTTATCTCTGTATTCTTTAATGTATTCTTTTGGAAGTGGGTTAATAATTCTTTCTTTAACCCCTAAAAGAATAATAGCTTGTGTAACTTGTGGAATCGCAAAGTATTGTTCTTGTTTTAAAAGTTCATATACTTTAGCACCGTGTTCTAAAATTGATTTAGTAGACTCATCAAGGTCTGAACCAAATTGAGCAAAAGCTAACATTTCGTTGTATTGAGCAAGTTCAAGTTTAAGTGAACCAACAACTTGTTTCATAGCTTTAATTTGCACAGCTGAACCAACACGAGAAACTGAGAAACCAATATCAACTGCAGGTCTTTGTCCTGAGTTAAATAGTGATTCTTTTGTGAAAATTTGACCATCTGTAATTGAAATTACGTTAGTTGGAATGTAAGCTGAAATATCCCCTTGTTGAGTTTCAATGATTGGAAGAGCAGTAATTGAACCTCCACCATTTTCTTTGTTGAGTCTAGCTGCACGCTCTAAAAGTTGAGAGTGTAAGTAGAAAACGTCTCCAGGGTAAGCTTCACGACCAGGTGGTCTTCTTAAAAGAAGTGAAAGCGTTCTATATGCAACTGCGTGTTTTGATAAATCATCATAAACAATTAATACGTCTTGTCCTTGAGACATTCAGTATTCTGCAATAGTAACTCCTGTATATGGAGCAATGTATTGTTGTGGAGCTAATTCTGAAGCTCCTGCAACAACTACTGCTGTGTAATCAAGCGCACCAAATTCATTAAGTTTGTTAACAATTTGCGCAACTGTTGAGTTCTTTTGTCCAATTGCTACATAAACACACTTAACGTTTTTACCTTTTTGGTTGATGATAGCATCAATAGCCATAGCTGTTTTACCAGTTTGACGGTCACCGATGATAAGCTCTCTTTGACCTTTACCGATTGGAATCATTGAGTCAATAGCAATAATACCTGTTTCAAGTGGTTGGTTAACTTCTTCTCTAGTCATAACACCAGGAGCAATTTTGAAGATTTCACTTTTAATTGTTCCTTGAATTTTACCTTTACCATCAATTGGTTCTCCAAGGGCGTTAACAACTCTACCTAAAAGAGCATCACCAACATTTACGTCAATAACTTGACCTGTTCTTTTAACAATGTCTCCTTCAGAAACAGAGTTAGCATCACCAAATAAAGCAACTCCAACTGTTTCTTCTTCAAGGTTTAAAGCAAGTCCATAAACACCGTTGTCAAAAACTACGATTTCGGCGTTTTTAACCTTTTGAAGACCTGATACAACAGCAATACCATCACCAATTGAGATAACTTGACCAATTTCTGATCTGTCAGCTACTTTACCAATGTTTTGAATTCTTTCTTTAATGATTGCAGAAATATCATCTAATTTGATAGCCATAAATTACACCTCCTTTTCTTTTTGTTTAAAAATAATTTCGTTTTTGATTTTGTTTAAGTCATGTAGTATGTTCATTTCAATGACTTCGGTTTTAGACACAATTCTAAATCCACTAATAATATTTGGGTTAATTACATTGTGAATTTCAATTGTACGTCTTGTAACTTTTTGAAGTTTGTCGTTGATTTGTTGAAGTTGCTCATCACTTAATGGGAAAGCTGATTCAACTACTACATAACGAATTCTTAATGCATCATTTGATAACTTTAAATATTCAATGATGATGTTTTTTAATTGAGACACCATTTTTCTTTGAACTATAACTTTAATTGAGTTAATTACAATATAGTCAAATTGATTTTTATCAAAAGCCATATCGATTGTTTTGAATCTTTCAGCTTCAGGAATTAAGTCGTTTCCTAAATATTCGATAAAACCTAGAATTGTGTCAATTAAATCTTTAACAGCCTCAAATTGAGGTTGAATTAATTTAAATTTATCTTGTTTTTTGACCAAGTCATAAATTGCTACTGCATATGCAGATGTATTTCTTTTTTTGTACATAATAAAATCTTGAAAGTTTTGCTATTTTACTTTTATAGTAGTTATATAGATGTAAAAGTTAATTACTCACTTGATTCAAGATAGTTTTTAATAATTTCATCTTGAGTTTGTGGAGAAATTTCTTTACGTAAGATTTTCTCTGCTAATTCTGTAGCTACTTGGATTACATATTTTTTAGCATTAGCATCAAATTCTTTCTTTTGCAACGCTATATCTTGGTTAGTTTCTTCAAGTAATCTATATGATTCAGCTTTTGCTTTGTCAATATAAGTTTTAGAAACTTCACCAGCTTTTATTTTTGCTTTGTTAACAATGCTATCTGCTTGCTTGTGAGCTTCTTTAAGTTTTTCGTTTGCATCGTTTAAAACTTGTAAGCTGTCTTCTTTTTGTTTAATAGCACTGTTGATATTTTCTTGGATGAAATTTGTTCTATTTTTCATCATCTTTTTAACTGGTTTATATAAAAGATATGTAAGTAATAAAAACACAATTAAAAAAGCGATGATAGTAGCAATCATCATTGGAACACTTGGAAATAGTCCATTGAATTTTTCTTGGACTTGTTGATTCAATGATTCTTGCTTAAGATAAATTAAATTTTGAACCATAGTTATTATTTAATGAACATTAATAATAAAGCAATAATAAATGCATAAATAGCAGCTGTTTCAGCAATACCAACACCGATAATTAACATTAAACGGATTTTTGATTCTGCTTCAGGATTTCTTCCAACAGCTTCTGCAGCTTTACCAGCAGCATAACCTTGTCCGATACCTGTTCCTAAAACACCGATTGCAGCTAATCCTGCACCAATAGCAACAAGACCTGATTTGATGTCTCCACCATTTTGTGCAGCTGCTTGAGTAGTGTTATTTGCAGTTTCTTCTAAAAATTTTGTTACTGTTTCAATCATAATTAATCCTCTTTTCTATTTAATAAATTGCTTGTGATAATTGTGAATTAAGGTTTTTGTTACTTCTTACAATTTTTGATTTACCTTTTTTAAGTTTTTTAGGTTTAACTTCTTCTGCAGTTGACTCAATAGTTCAGTATACAAGTGTTAAAAGTGAAAATATGTAAGCTTGTAAGGTAGAACCGAATAAGTCAAAATAAAAGTGTAATGCAGGTGATAAAATCAATCCAAAGAAGAATTGTTGATTACTTGACCCTGTTACTTTTGTCCATATTCACCCACAGAATGAATAAAATAAGAAAATAACTGTAGATCCTCCTATAACATTTCCATAAATACGAAAACTAAGAGAAATAAGAGGAGATACTTTACCAGGTAAATCAAGTGGGTTGATAAATGATTTTAGATATCTTCACTTACGGTACACTGCGCCACAAACAAAGATACCAAGTCAGCTCATTAAAGCTAATGTTAACGGAACTGAATAAGATGTTACGATCGGTTCTAAACCAAAGACAGCTGTAAGGTTACCAATTAGAATAAAAGTAGCTAAAGTCAAAATATAGTATCTTGAATTTTGCACTTGTGTTCCACCAGTTGCATCATCAAAAGTTTTGTCAATGAATTTAACATAACCTTCAGCAATGAGTACTACACCTTTCGGAGCTTCATTTGGCTTAATTTTTGATACTTTGAAATAGACAACTAAACAAATAATTAGTACTATAAAAACAGTAACTACAAGCGATAACATTTGTGGTTGATTTCAAACTCAAAGACCTTTTAAAAATGTATCCATCCTGCTCATCTCCTTTCTTTTTAGTTTCTTATTTTTTTATTAACTATTTCTGTGATGATAATCACAAAAATATTAGTTAATATTCCTCCAGCAAATGCAAAGAAATTAAATGGTTGATCTAATACTTGCAATACTGAATATTCGGTAATCTGCATTTGTTTTAAGTACTCTGTATTAATAAAAAACATTAAGTACACGATCGCACCTAAAATTAAGAAAAATAAAACTGATTTTAAAATCGATAAAGCATACAATTTTGTTTTTTTATTTCTTAGAAATAAATACGCAAAAAGTCAGTTTAATTTAAATAAAAAATAAATTAGTAGACCACCTAATGCATACCCAAATAATAGACCACGATTAATTCCTATAAGAGATAAAAACACTACAGAAATTAATAAAAAAAAGATTGCAAATATAAAAGTATGCATTTGCATATATGTCATTTTTTTTATAGCCTTTTTAATTGGTAGCATGTTTCTATTTTAATACTTTTAGAAAGTTATATCACCTTTTTTACAATATTTTTTTAGGTTGCTAAAATTAGCGAAATAAGCTACTAAGACAACAAAAAAGAAACCATAAAATGGAATATTTAGTGAGGTGGTAAATCCACATACTTGAATTTTATGGATTCTTCATTTGAATCATACAAAATAAATGTGTTAATCTTTACCTCAAACAGAGGTGGCTTTCTTTTAATAAAGAGTTCGATTATCAATTTTAATTGGTAATTTTTTATACATTTTTTATACTACATACTAAAATCGATTTTAATGTAAATTTGATAATTTTAAATAAAACATTGCATTCCAACACTTACGATAATAATGCTAAATTAGTAACACATAGAATATTTAATTAAGAAATGAATTTTAATAAGAAAATATATTTTTATTATTTAGAAATAATAGTTTCTCATATCTATTTTTTTTGTAATTTTGGCTATTTACTTTGTTT
>NZ_JBLWID010000019.1:0-16439 GCF_048381515.1 Mycoplasma sp. 4463 | reverse complement strand
TTGGAGACTGCAGCACTACCACTATACTAAACCCCCTTATATAATCATCACCTAAAATGATGATTTTTTATTATTATTTCCCGAATTTGAAGTGACAAACGTCACCATCTTTCATAATGTAGTTTTTACCTTCAGAACGCATTTTACCAGCGTTTTTAGCGCCTGATTCACCATTGTATTCGATGTAATCTTCGTATGCAATAACATCTGCTTTAATGAATTTTTTCTCAAAGTCTGTATGAATAATTCCTGCACATTTAGGAGCTGCTCAACCTTTATGGTAAACTCAAGCTCTTGCTTCAATTTTACCTGCTGTAAAGTATGTTTCTAAATTAAGAAGATCAAATGATTCTCTCGTTAACACATCCAGACCACTATGTTCTACACCATACATTGAGAGCATTTCGTTTTTTTCTTCATCTGATAAATCAACTAACTCAGATTCTAATTGAACTGAAATTGGAATGATTTTTTCATTTCGTTTTAATGAATTTTTAAGCTCATTATAAAGTTTATCATCTTTGTAATTTGCATACTGTTCTGTACCTAAGTTAGCTACATAAATTATTGGTTTTAATGTGAGTAAATGATAACCTTTAACAGCTTTTAATTCATTTTCATCAAGTTCAACATCACGAGCCGGTATTGAATGAAGTAATGCATCTTTAACTTTGTTAGCAGCATTAAATTCAATTAAACCATCTTTATCACCTGATTTAGCTTTTTTAGTAACTCTATTAATTACGTTGTTAATTGTTTCTAAGTCAGCTAACATTAACTCATAGTTAATAACATCTTTATCTCTTACAGGATTTACTGAATTAGCTACGTGCAAGATGTTTTTGTCTTCAAAACATCTAACAACGTGAATAATTGCATCAACTTCTCTAATGTTTGATAAGAATTTATTTCCTAATCCTTCACCTTTTGATGCACCTTCAACAAGTCCGGCTATGTCAACAAAGTCAAATGTAGCTCAAACAATTTTATCTGGTTTGATAATGTCTGCAATTTTTTGTAATCTTGGATCAATTAAAGGAACTGATGAAATGTTAGGTTCAATAGTTGTAAAAGCGTAATTAGATGATTCAACTTGCTTTTTAGTAATTGCACTAAATAATGTACTTTTACCTACGTTTGGAAGACCTACAATACCTGCTTTTAGTGACATAAATAAACTCCTTTTTAATCAATAATTATGTTTTTAATTTTACTCTAAATGCTTGAAAAGTAATTTTTTAATTTGATAAAATTAAAATAAATTTTAAGAAAGGTGAAAATGAGTCAAATTAACAATAAAATCACACATTGATTTAATTTCTATAAATCCAAAGAACTAATAAACTCAGACATTAATGAATTTGTTAGAAAGGTTGATAATCAGTTTCCAAACGGTGAATTTTACACAAGAGCAAAATCAACTGTTTATGGAATTGAATTTGATACACAAAATCAACTTGGTTACAACAATTTAAACCCTTATACATTGCTTAATTTGATTTCACTTTTTGATAAATCACTTCCTAGAAAGTCATTTTTTAATAGAAGAAGAAAAGTTTTAGTCGCATTAAAAAACAAAGTTAATATTAATTCTAAACTTCAAGATTTATTAATTAGATTTTTAAATGATAAGAAGTACCACGTTTATACTTTTAATATTGATAAGCTAAATGATTTTTTTATCAATACAACTGTAAACAATATGGATTTAGATTATTCGGTTTATTTAGATTACAAAGAAACTAATAATAAGTTTTATTTAAAAATTTACAACAAAAATAAATTAATTTCACTTGAAGAACAAGAGAAGTTAATTAATGAGCTTTATGAAGTTAAGGATCATATATTTGTTTCTGATTCAAATTATTCAATTGTTTTAAACTCAGACAAAGTTATTGACTCAGCTTATGAAAACTTCTTAAAATCAGTTAAATCTGAATTTGATTTTAGTTCAAACAACAAATTGGTTGTTTATACACTTATTAGCGACAATTTATCAAACTACATTATTAATAGATTTTTATCAAATTTAAATGTTAAGGTTTCAAAATTGAACCCAACACTTAACAAAGATTTAAAAAATAAAAATTCAACTTTTTCTATTGTTAAATGAGCTCTATCAACTAATTACAATGCTAACTTAATTATTGTTATGGATGAGCATAATGATATTAAGTTATTTGCCAGAGTTAAAAACAGCTTTGTTGAATTAAATAATGACCAAATCGCTTATCTTTTCATTTCAAACCAATATTTAAAATGAAAAGAAACTAAGTTAACTGATAAACCAAATATTTTTATTCCACTAGATGCTTCAGAGTTAATTATCAACTTACTTAATACTTTTAAAATTCCTTATGAATTTGAAAATAAAATGGATGACCCAAACAACATTTTATTTGCATACAATTCAAATTCATTTTCAAATGATATTAATGAACATTTAAGTTTTGAAAATTATGGTTTTCTATTTAACTTCTGTGTGATGTTGCAAGAGTATTTAGAAAACAATAACTTACTTACACTTAAATACAACAAGATGATTGAATCAATGAATAAAACTTACTATGTTTATTCATACATTAACAAAACTGTTCAAGATATGATAAATGTTTTTGATTATTTAGTCAATAAACCAACCGGCTTTCTTAAAAAATCAAAAATAGATAAGCTCCAATTACTTGATTGAGATAACACAAAACAACATTACATTTTTCAAGTTAAAACAAAAGGTAAAAGATTTTCAACTATTACAAGTGTTTCTTTCAAGAAAGCTAAAAAAGAGATTGAAATTAAAACCGAATTTCAATCTCATATGTATAAATTCCATCCATTTTTAGAAACAATATGAGCTAATTTAGTTAAAAATAAAATCAGAAAAAGAATTTTAAAAATTGTTAAACAAATAAACAAGCTGCAAGAGAAAAAAGTATAATTTCCAAATATATTAAGGAGTTACTATGATTACAAAAATTAAAGGAACAAAAGACTATTCACCAGTAGAGTTTTTATTAAAAGATTTTGTAACTGATATGTTTACTGAAACAGTTGCTAAAGCAGGTTATGTTTTAGTGGAAACGCCTATTATGGAACAAGCTACACTTTTCAGACGTTCTGTGGATGATTCAGAAATTGTTAAAAAAGAAATGTATGAATTTAAAGACAAAGGTGACAGAGATATAGCACTTAGACCTGAGGGAACTGCACCTTTTGTTAGAGCGCTTATTGAACAAAAATGATTAAATGATGGATTTAGTAAATTTGCTTACTATGGACCAATGTTTAGATATGAGCAACCTCAAAAAGGTAGATACAGACAGTTCTATCAAGCTGGTGTTGAATTTGTAGGTGAAAAAGCTTATACAAAGGATGTGGAAGTTATTTTATTAGCTGCACACATTTTAGATAACTTAATGGTTGATTGAGAATTAAAAATCAACACAATTGGTGATGAATTAAGTAGAAAACAATATGAAGAAGCTTTATATAACTACTTATTACCTTACAAATCTGAGTTAAGTGAAATTTCACAAGAAAGATTAGAAAGCAAAAAAGTTTTAAGAATTCTTGATGATAAAGAAGACTCGCAAAAATCTTTTATTAAAAATGCACCTAAAATTGCTGATTATTTATCAGATGAATCAAAAGAATACTTTGTAAAAGTTACTAGAGCACTTGATGCAGCAAATATTGAATACAAAGTTTCAACTGAATTAGTTAGAGGGCTCGATTACTATGATGAAACTGTATTTGAATTTGTAACAGCAGGTAAAGGTTCAACAAGTGGACTTACATTAATTGGTGGAGGAAGATATTCAAACTTAATAGCTCAATTAGGTGGTGATAATATTTCAAGTGTTGGTTTTGGAATGGGAATTGATCGTGTTGTTGATGTTGTAAGAGAAAATGCGATGGAAATTTTAAAACCGGATACAGAATTAAGACACGCTGATGTTTATATTGCAATGACAAATGATGAAGATAATATTGCTTTTGGTACTATAATGGGGCAAAATTATATTGCAACAGCTGGTTTATCAGTTTACACAGAACATTCTTTAATTAAAAATAAAAAGTTATTTGAAAAAGCTGCAAAGAGAACTGCTGACTTCTTAGTTTATGATGACAAAATGATTAATCCTAACTTATTAATCATTAGAGATATGGTTACAGGAGAAAAAGTTACATTCTCAAAAAATGAAGAGGGTATCATTTCTGCACTTAACTTTATTTTAGAAAATAGCGATGAACACGTCACAATCAGTAACTCTAAATTAGTTGATGTTGCGCTTCTTATTGAAGAATTAGAAGAAGGAAAATAATATGAAAAAAACAATTAAAAATAATCAATTAAGATTAGAAAATGTTGGACAAGTTGTTACTTTATACGGGTGAGTAGCTAACAAACGTAGATTTGGTGAATTAAACTTCGTTGACTTACGTGACAAATTTGGAATTACACAATTAGTATTTAAAACACCTATTTCATTCACAAAAGAATCTGTTTTAGAAGTAACTGGAACAGTTTGTGAAAGAAAAGATAGAAATCCTGACTTACCTACAGGAGATATTGAAATTTTAGTTGATGAATACAAAGTTTTATCATCATCTAAAGAACAATTACCATTCCAAATTAGAGATGACATTGAAGTTAAAGAAGAATTAAGACTTGAATATAAATTCTTAGACTTACGTAGAAATGTGATGCAAAATAACATTAAATTACGTAATGATGTAATTTTTGCAATTAGAGAATACTTACAATCTCAAGAATTCACAGAAATCGAAACACCAATTTTATCTAAAGCAACACCAGAGGGAGCTAGAGACTTTTTAGTCCCTACACGTAATAAAGAAAATGCATTTTATGCACTTCCACAAAGTCCTCAATTATTCAAACAATTATTAATGATTTCAGGATTTGAAAAATACTACCAAATAGCAAGATGCTTCAGAGATGAAGACTCACGTAAAGATAGACAGCCTGAATTCACACAATTAGATATCGAAGTAAGTTTTATGGACGTTCATAGCTTCCAATCATACATTGAAGGTTTATTCAAACATTTTATGAAAAAAGTTATGAATGTTGATATCAAAGTTCCTTTTGATAGAGTAAGATTTGATGACTGTATTAGAGATTATGGAACAGACAAACCTGACTTTAGATTTGAAAACAAAATTGTTGATATTCCTGAATTTGCTAAAAACAGTGATTTTGGCATCATAACATCAGCTCCTTCAATTAGATTGCTTCATTTTGTAGAAAAAATCAACAAAAAAGAATACAAGAAACTTGAAGAAATAGCTAAGAAAAACAAAGTTAAAGCATTATTCTACTTGGTTGTTAATGAAAATAAAGAATTTGTTGAAACAAACTTTGCCCAAAAATTAAATCCAGCAGATGTCCAAGAATTAATTTCGCAATTTGGTGAAGGAACATACTTGATTTGTGCTGATAAATTCGAAAACGCTTCACAAGCTTTAGGAGCATTAAGAGTTGAACTTAATTCTTGATATGGATGAGCTAGAGATGAATATAACTTCAAATGAATTATTGACTGACCTATGTTCGAATATGATGAAGAAACAGGAAAATGAGCAGCAGCTCACCATCCATTCACTCAATTCGATAATCCATTAGAAGATTTAGATAAATTACCTAAAGAAAAAATTAGAGCAAAAAGTTATGACTTAGTTCTTAACGGGTTTGAATTAGGTTCAGGTTCAGCTAGAATTTATGATGAAGAAGTTCAAACTAAAATGTTTGAAATGATCAATCTATCAAAAGAAGAACAACAAAACAAATTCGGATTTTTCTTAAAAGCTTTTGAATATGGAGTCCCACCACACTGTGGTATTGGTCTTGGGATCGATAGATTAATTATGATTTTAGCTAACCAAAAAACTATTAGAGATGTTATTGCGTTCCCTAAAAATTCAAAAAATGAAGACCTTATGACCCAAGCCCCTTCAAGTGTTGATTCAGAGCAATTAACAGAATTATTCCTTGAAGTCAAGTCTAAATAGTGATGTAAAAAAATACTAGATTTCGTAAGTCTAGTATTTTTATTTTGCAATTTATAGAATTGATTTTACATCAATTAGTTTACTGATTTTCTTGTATCCATCAAGTTCATCTAAGATCATTAAAACAACATTAGCTAGAACTTTTACACCTTGAGATTGAAGTAAATCAATAATAGCTTTTGTAGTTCCACCAGTTGCTAAAACATCATCAATAATGATTGCTTTTTGACCTGGTTTTAGAATTTTATCTTGAATTTCTAAAGTATTGTCACCATATTCTAAGTCATACTTTTGAGAAATTGTAGGACCTGGTAGTTTACCTTTCTTTCTAACCATTACAAATGGTTTATTAAGTTTGTAAGCAACAGGAGTTCCGAAGATAAATCCTCTTGCATCAGGTGCTACAATGATGTCTGCTTCTTTGCATAATTGTGCCATTTTGTCTATGACATAGGCAAATGCATCAGGATTAGCTAATAGTGGCGCTATATCTTTGAATACAATTCCTTGTTTAGGGAAATTAGGAATATCAGTAATTAAATTTTTAAGATTTTTCATAATAATTATTAGTTAACTCTTACATCTTCATAGAATTCAAGGACATCATCTGCTTCAATATCATTAAATCATTTGATGTGTGTTCCGAAGTTTTTGCCTTTAAGAACTTCTTTAACGTCATTTTTCTCACGTTTAAGTGAGTCAATAACACCTTCGTGAATAAGTTTTCCTTTACGGTAAACTTTAACTTTACAGTTAGATCTTACAACACCTTCATCTAACATTGTACCAGCGATGTTTCCAACTTTTGAATAGAAGAAAATTTGAATAATGTGACCTTCTCCAATTTTTTGTTCTTCATAGATGGGTGCTTTTTCTCCATCAAGCATACCTTGAACATCTTCGATAATTTTGTAAATAACATCGTGAGAAATAACAGTAACGTTTGATGCAGCTGCATTCTGTTTAATATTTTGTGAAACTCTCAAGTTAAATACGAAAATAACTGCATTTGACGCCTTAGCTAAAAGTAAGTCTGTATCATTAACGTTTCCAACTGCTGCTGAGATAACCTTAACAATAGCATCTTCATTTTCTAAACCATCAATTTGATCTTTTATAGCTTGAGAAGTACCGTAAACGTCTGATTTAATAATAACGTTGATAATTTTTTTACCATCAATATTTTGATCTGTAATAGTTTTTGAGTGAAGTAAATCCATACGATCAGCTGTAGCTTTTTCTTGGGCTAATTTCTTAGCAAATTTTTCATCGTTGAATCCAACAAATTTATCCCCAGCATCAGGTGCATAGTTAAGACCTGAAATAATTGCTGGTGCTCCTGGTTCGACTGCTTCAATTTGGTTTCCATTAGAATCAGTAATCATTCTAACTCTTCCGTATTTTGAACCAGCGATTAAGAAGTCTCCTTTGTGTAATGTTCCTGTTTCAACAATAATTGTAGAAACAACTCCAACTCCTTTATCAACACGTGATTCGATAATTGTTCCCATTGGATATCTTTTTGGATTTGCTTTTAAGTCTAAAATTTCGCTTAATAACATAATAGCATCAAATAATTCTGTAAGTCCTTCACCTTTAAGTGCTGAACCATAAACGATTTGAACATCTCCACCATATTCTTCAATAAGAACATCGTTTTCAGCTAATTCACCTTTAATTCTGTCAAGGTCTTTGTTAGGTTTATCCATTTTGTTAACAAAAACAATCATTGGAACATTTGCTGCTTTAGCGTGCTCAATAGCTTCTTTTGTTTGAGGCATAACTCCATCATCAGCTGCAACGACTAAAACAACAATATCAGTAACTTTAGCACCTCTAGCACGCATTTGTGTGAATGCCTGGTGTCCAGGTGTATCTAAGAAAGTGATTTTTTGACCTTTGTGACTAATTTGGTAAGCACCTGTATGTTGTGTAATTCCACTGCTTTCTGTTGAAACGATGTTTGAGTTTCTGATTTTGTCAATTAATGTAGTTTTACCGTGGTCAACGTGCCCCATAACAGTGATGATTGGAGATCTTTTAACTAAATCTTTTGGATCATCTTTAAATTGAACTTCATCAAGGAAGTTTGAACCATTAATGTTTGTTTCTTTTCTGAAGTCATATCCATATTCAATTGCTATTTCAGCAATTTGCTCTTCATCTAAAAGTGTGTTAAGGTTGTACATTTTACCTTGCATAAAGAATTTTTTGATAATTTCTGTAGCAGGTACTCCGATTTTTTGTGCAAAATCAGCAATTGACATTTTTTCAGTGAAAATAAATACACCATCTTTTAATTCAGTTTTTGTTGTTTGCAATTGCTCTTTAATTTCATTTACGTTTGAAATTCTGTTTTGTTTTTTAGCCATATAACACCTCCTTAAGTTCATTTTCTAATGAATCATATTGTTCATTAGATATGTTAGTTTTATATGTTCTATTTAAAGCTTTTGTTTTTCTTATTTTTTGTCAGTTTTCTAAACTTGCAACAAAATAAGCTCCTCTATGTTTTTTGTTTTTATGTAAGTCTAAAACTAATAAATTATTTTCTTTATCGTAACTGAATCTAGTGAGTTCATCAACTGGTAAAACTTGATTTGTCGCAATACACTTACGAAAAACTGTTTTAATCTCAGTCATCTGAATTTAAGTCATCTAAATCAAGTTTTACGTTTGATAATCCATAGTTTGTAAGGTCATCATCCACTTTAAAGTCTTTAAGTTGATTTTTAGTTCTCTTGAATTCATTAAGCATTTTTCTGTTTTTCTCTTCTTTTTTAGCGTTTTCAGCTTCTTCATCAAGAGTTTCATCTTCAACTTCATCTGTGAATTCGTCATTGTATTTGTCGATTTCGTCAACGAAACTGTATTCATCTAATGAGTTAAGAAGTTTTTCGATGTTTGAAGATTCTTCTTCAAAAATATTGTTAATTTCTTCTGCTTTATTTTTCTTAGTTTTAACTTCGCTAGTTGCAGGTTTTTTAGCTTCTTCTGCTTTTTGCTTTGGTTCTTCCACAACTGTTTCTGTTTCTAATTCTGTGTAAATATTGTTGTTAAAGTCTTCAAATAATGAGTCTGTATCAATGTACATATCAATGTTTTTAAGCATTGAATTTGTTTTTGATTGTTTTTTACTTGCATTTACTTTTGGTTGAGTTGTGTTGAAGTAGTGCACATCGTGAACATAATCATTTTTGAATTTAATTCCTTTTACAAGTGCTTCTTCAGTTGTTAATACTTCAATTCTTGTTCCTGTTAATTTAGAAGCAAGTTCAATGTTAATTCCTTGTTTTCCAATAACAACTGTTGCATCGCTTGGCTTAACAATTGCATAAACTTTTCTTCTTTCTTCATCAGCTCATTTAATATCAACTGCTTTACCAGGAGCAATAGCATTTTTAACATATTCAAGTGTGTCTGGTGAGTAAACAATAACGTCAATTTTTTCACCATCTAATTCAGTAACAACTGATTGAATTCTTGAAGCAAATTGTCCTGTAATTGAACCAACTAAATTAATTTGATCACTCTCTTGATCTTTAAGTGCAAATGAAACTTTAGATCTTTCTCCAGGTACTCTTTGAATGTCTTTAATAACAATTTCACCCGATTTGATTTCTGGAATTTCGTTTCTTAAGATTTCAACTAATTCTTCTGTTGAGTTTAATGAAACTGTAACAATGCTTAATCTTGATTCAGGATTAATTGAATCAACATAAACCATAATTTTTTGACCTAAGTTTAATTTTAAGTTCTTAGGCTTTTTAGCTCCAGGTAAGAAAGCTGTTTGTTTATCTTCTAACATAACATTGTATGAGTTGTTAGATAAGTGTTTTAAAACAACTGCAGGAACTTTTTGTCCAATCATTTTTGAATATTTTTCAACAACTTTTGATTTGTTTGTTAAGTTTAAAGATTGTTTAACACCACTTGTGATTGCTCTTCTTAATTTGTCTGATAATCCAGCAAACTTAAATTGAATTCTAACTACATCATCAACTTGAACATTTGAATCGTTTTTTCTAGCTTCTGAAAGTTGAATTGTGTAGATTTTAGCTAATGCATCATCTTCACTTAAAACTTGAGGTTCATCATCTTCTGAAATTTCTTCATCTCCAATAACTTCACCGTTTAAGTTGAACATATTTACAGCTTTATTTTCAAAGTCTACTTCGAATTGAATTTCAGCATTAGGGTCAACTTGTTTAGTAATTGCTTTTTGAGTTTCTGATCTAAATAATTCTAGAACTTCTTCAAATGGAGAGTTTAGACCTTCTGCTTGAAGTTCAATATATTTAAATAGTTGTTGACTTTCAACATCAACTTGTGTTTTATTTTTAGCTTTTGCCATTATTTACTCCTTTATTTTTTGTTAAAACTTAATATATTCTTCAATTTCGTTTATATTAGAAAAATCTAATTTAACTGTTCTAATTTGGCCTTTTTTATTTCATTTACCCACTATGTGATCTGGCTGAACTTCAGTTAATTTAATTACAAAATTATTTTGTCCTTCAAAACTTTTTTGAGTTTTGACTTCAATATATTTATCAATGTATTGATCTAACATTTCTTTTGAAATTTTAAGATCTGTTCCTTTTGATAATACTACTAAATTTATATCATCAGTAAATCATTTTTGTGTCTCCAAAAATGCAGAAATTTCTTTTCCAAGTTTGTTAACTTCGTCCAGACTTCTATAATCAACGACTACTTCTAGCGTTTTTCCTAAAAGAGGATCGTGTTCCATTTTTGCTGATAAAACTTTAGAAAATTGCTCTTTTAAAATCTTTTCATCAAACATTTTACTCCTATAAAAATGTAAATAGAAAGAGCTGCTTTCGCAACTCCTTTCTCTTACCTCTAAATATAATTAACGTTGTATATAAATAATACCATATTATTTTAATAGTATTTATTATATGTAGTGATTTTTATGCTAGTACATAAGGCATAAAAATATTTTTTGTATTATTCATAAAGTTCTAATGTCATATTAATTGATGTTAAAACTTCATCATTTTCGTATGTGAATAAGTCATATTGAAAGTTAAATTCATTAATTGATGTGAAGAAGTTTTTACATACAGTTTTTAAATTAATTTCAAATTTTTTCTGTGTTGAAGGGTCAACTACTGAAATGCTTGCATTACCCTCTTCATTTTTCTTTACACATACAGTTGTTAAGTTTGTGTAAATATTAACTTCATTTTCTGAAATGTCAATTCTATTTGTTTCATTGTATTTAGGTTCATTGAATTTAAGTTCAATAACACCATCTTCAGTTTTGTTATATAAATCAAGTTGTGATAAAAATTCAATAACCTGAGGTTCATCATTTGTAGAAACCTTAATAATTGATTTGAAATTAATTTTCATATTCTTTAAGTCTTTCTGAAATTAATTCTTTTCCAAACAATCAAATAGCTTTTGCTAATTCAGGTCCGTGAGCAATTCCTGTGGCAGCAAGACGAATTGGCATAAATAAGTTTTTACCTTTAACATTTAAATTTGAAGAGGTTAAATTAATTGCTTCTTGAATATTTGCAATTGTAAAGTCATCAGTTGCAAGTTTTTTGAAGTTATTTGCAAATTCTTTAACTGTATTTAATTCAGCTTCATTGAATTCAGTTTTTGAATATTCAGGATTTAAATATGAATTTAAGTGATTTTTTAATTCTGAAACTGTTACAGAGCTAGCTTTAAATGTGTCAACAAAAATATTTAATCATTCTGAATCTAAATTTGAGTTTCCTAAATTCATTAAGTCAATTAATTTTTGATTGTCTGTATTTTTTAAGTATTGTTTTGAGAATCAATCCATTTTTGAAACATCAAATTTTGAAGGCGACTTAGATAATCTTTGTGGATCAAATTTAGCAATGATTTCTTCTTTGCTCATTAATTCAGATGCATCAGCAGCTGTTCATCCTAATAATGATAAGAAGTTGAAAATACCTTCAGGCATATATCCTTCATTTTTGTAATCTTCGATAAATTGTTTTGTTTCAAGATCACGTTTTGAAAGTTTTTTACCTTCCATATTTGTAATAATTGTCATATGTCCAAATTGTGGTTTTTCTCAATTTAAGTATTCATATAAAACAAGTTGTTTAGGTGTATTTCCGATGTGCTCTTCTCCACGTAAGATGTGTGAAATTTCCATATCGTGGTCATCAACTACTACTGCAAAGTTGTAAGTTGGATACCCATCTGATTTAAAAATAACTCAATCAGCTATTTCATCAGAGTTGAATGAAATTTCACCTCTAACAATATCATCTCAAGCTAAAGTGTGATTTTTAGGCATCACTAAACGGTATGAATATTCACCATTAGCATCTCTTTTTTGTTTTTCTTCGTCAGAAATTTTTAATCAGTTTTTGTCGTATCTAAAACTTGGAATACCTTTAGCATCTGATTCTAATTTTTGAGCTTCTAATTCTTCAGATGAGTCGTAAGCTTTATATGCGAGACCTTTTTGTAAAAGTTCATTTAAAACTTCATTGTATCTATCAAACTTTTGACTTTGTCTGTATTTACCACATTTTGGATTTGGATTTAATGGAGATTCATCTGGAATAATTCCTAATCAAGCTAAGTTATTTAATTGTGATTCTTCACCACCTGGAACATTACGTTTAACGTCTGTGTCCTCAAGTCTGAAAACAAAATCACCATCAAAATGTTTAGCAAATAAATAACAAAATAAAGCTGTTCTAGCTCCACCGATGTGTAAGTATCCTGTTGGACTTGGTGCATAACGTGTTCTGATTTTTTTACTCATAGTAAAATAACTCCTTTGTAGCTGAATATTAAAGTTATAAAATTATAAAACAATATTTTTGCAATGAAAAAACTTAATAAAAAATGCTATTTTCAAACTTTTACCATAGTGCTCTAGTTGTAAAAGTTTGAAAAAGCATAAAAAAAGTCTTTGAAATTTTTGTTTTTTTATATAAAATAATTAATTTTAGAATTTCATATAATTTAAATATGAAATCAAATCTAAATTATATGATTAATGATAAATATAAAAAGAGCAAAAGGCAGTTTGGCGAAGAATTAGATCCTAGAATTTTAGAAAACCACCATGAGCAAGCGTTAGAAATATTAGATGACTCAATCGAAGTAAAAATGCCTGGTAGACTTGGTAAAAGAGTTTCGAGAAAACCGATAACATATCAAAAGATTTCAAAACTTACAGGTGTTTCTGTTGCTACAATTAGTCGTTTCTATAATGATGGTTATGTTTCTAAAGATAACAGAAGAAAAATTGAAGAAATTATAAAGGAATATGATTATGTTCCTAATCCAAGAAGTAGAATTAATAAAGTTCAAGTAAGCTCAATTTTTGTTATCTCCCCTCTTTATGGTCAAAGTTATATTCAAAACATTATTTCAGGAATTATTGCTGGTGCATCAAAAAATAATAGAAGAGTTGTTACATTTTACACTGTACCAACAGCTGATGAATATATTGAAACTTTAAAATATCTTTTATTATGAAAACCAAAATCAATCGTTGTATTTCTTAGTGAAGAAAATCTAGAATTATTTGATTTCCTTAAAACAATTAAGGACGTTGCTGTCTTAGTTTATGGACACAAAGTTGATGGTGTTTCTTGAGTTGTTCCAGATGATAGAGAAGCATTTTACAAACTTACAAAATCATTTATTAGAAGAGTCCCAAGAGGGAGAAACTCAAACAAAATTATTTTCTTAGAAGACCAAAAGTTATCTGATTATCAAAAATTCCAAAGAATTTCAGGATTCAAAGAAGCTTGTTCAGAATATAGTATAACTTATGTGAGATACCCAATCAGTGCTAAGAAAAATAAAGAAGAAGTTAAAGAAATTATTGCTTTTGCAAATACAAATAATGTTTCAAATATTATTTGTTCGACTCACGATTCGTTTATTTCAATTAACATGTATGCTTCAAAACACTTTAGAATTAGTGACATTGGTTACCAATCAATTTACGATAGTTTAGGTGTTTATGTTGATAAGATTTTTGTGGACTATCCATATATGGGAGTGATAATTGAATCAATGATTACAAAACAACTTTCATCAAAAAATCCACAAACAGCAGTTATTAAACTTAAATTAATTAGTGAATTAAGTGAAAAAACATCTTAAGATTTTAGATGCAACATAAAATTGCATCTATTTTTTTAATCTAACAATTTGAATAATGAAAATAAAGATTTTAAGACCTATGAGAGTATCTTGAAAGTTATGTTAATAAAAATTAAATGCTATATAATTTAGAAATATTTAATTTAAATTAAAAAAATCACTATTAAGAAAGGAAAATTATTATGGTTATAGGAAATTCAAAAGTAGCAATTGATGCTATTGAAAAATATGACAATATTGTTATTTTTCACCACATTCGTCCAGATGGAGACTGTTTAGGTTCACAAGCTGGGCTTGCAGAATTAATTAGAACAAACTACCCTAACAAAAATGTTTACACAGTAGGGGATAACTTACACTTATTTGACTTTATGGGTTACCACTTTGATGACATTGAAAAAATCGACTTTACAAACTCATTAGGAATTGTAGTTGATGCTTCAAGTGGAAACAGAATTGAATGTGCAAACTTATTATATGAAAACAAGACAACAGCTAAATTAAGAATTGATCACCACCCTAACTCAGCTGACATCGATTACGATTACAACTGAATCGATGAACACTATGTTGCAGCTGCTGAAATGATTGCTCAAATCGCATTTGATGCAGGATGAACAGTTACACAAAAAGCTGCATCACACATTTACCTAGGAATCAACACAGACTCAGGAAGATTTTTATACCCTGACACATCAGCTAGAACACACAAATTAGTAGCATTCTTAATGGAAACAGGATTCCACCCATCATTCATCTTAAAAGAACTTTCAAAAAGAACATTCAAACAACTTAAATTTGTTGGACACATTTTAAATGGATTCAAAAAAGAAGGAAGAGTTCTTTACTACGAAATTGATACAGAAACATTAAAGAAATATGATATGGATTCATTCGAAGCTGCTCAATACGTAAATGAATTAGCTAATATTGAAGATAACTCTTGTTGAGCATTATTCATTCAACTTGAAGATGGAACAGTTAGAGGAAGATTACGTTCAAATGGACCATTAGTTAACTTAGTTGCTAACAAATATGGTGGTGGAGGACACGATAACGCTGCCGGAATTACTCTTCAATCTTGAGACCAAGTTAAAGACGTTTTAGCCGACTTAAACCAAGCTATCGTTGATTGAGAGGCTAAATAATTATGGTTATTGGTAATTTAAAATTAGTTACTGAACAATTAGAAAAATACGATAACATCGTTATTTTTCACCACATTCGTCCAGATGGAGACTGTTTAGGATCACAATTTGGATTAAAAGAATTACTTGAAACAAACTTCCCAAATAAAAAAGTTTATGCAATAGGTGATTCAAAAGGTTCATTTTCATTCTTAGATATCAAAATGGATGAAATTCCATCAGATGAATTTTTAAAAACTGCTTTAGGAGTTGTTGTAGATGCAAACTTCAAAGAAAGAATTGAATATAGAGAAGTTTTAGACAAAGACTTATTTGCTCAAGTTATTAGAATCGACCACCACCCAAATGATGATGATTTAGGCGAAAATTGCATTAGATGAGTTGATTCATCATATATTGCAGCTGATGAAATGATTACAGAAATCGCGGTTGTAAACAACTGAAAAATCACACAAAAAGCTGCTAACTTCTTATATTTAGGAATCAACACAGACTCAGGAAGATTCTTATTCAATAACACTACAGCTAGAACATTAAATTTAGCTGCTAAATTATATGAAGCAGGATTACAACAAGACTTTATCCACTCAAATTTAGCTAAAGTTACATTAGATGACTTAAAATACAGTGCTTGATTAATGACAACATTAAAAACAAGAGATGGTGTAGCTTACATTCAAAATGATTTAAAAACAACAAATGAATTTGGTAAAACACCACAACAATCAATTAGAGTAAATTCAATTGCTAACATCGATGGATTCCCAATGTGAGTTCAATTCACAGAGGAGGAAAACGGTAAAGTTAGAGTTGAATTCAGATCAAATGGACCAATTGTTAGAAATGTTGCCGTTAAATGAGGTGGTGGAGGACACGAAAGAGCCTCAGGTGCTATTATCGACTCACTTGATTTAGTTGAACAAGTTATTGATGATTGTGCTGCTGAAGTAGCTAGATGAAGAGAAGAACAAGCTAACGCTTAATATAAATTTATTCCATACACAAATTGATGTATGGAATTTTTTATTTATTTTTAATCCCGAGTTTCCAAGTTTGAAGGTCTAAAAAACGAATATGCCTATAAATAAGACATATTCGTTTTTTATGTTTCAA
>NZ_JBLWID010000018.1:0-16830 GCF_048381515.1 Mycoplasma sp. 4463 | reverse complement strand
TTTTAGTTGTTTCATAATCACTCCTTAATATAAAAAACACAAAATACGACGTTGTCCATATTTTGTGTCCCAGTTTATTTAATGCAAAAATAGATTTTCTAATATCTAACATAAATACTATGCAAATTACATTAAGAATTCCAAATATAAGTATCAATGTTACTAATCATCATTGAGACATAAGTACACTCAAATCTAAAAGCGAAATTACAGCATTTGATGGAGTAGTTGATTTTTTGTAATTTGTAAGCGCCATTAAAAATACAAAGTATGAAAAACTTGAAATAAGCACAAATATAGAAATAACTAAAATTGCTATGTTGAATTTAGCTAATTTCGGTTTTAGTTCTTTGATAATACTTAACATAATGTCTCCTTTCAGGTTACTAAACATATTTAGTAACCAAGTATTTTTTAAATCATATGTAAGTAGTTATATTTATTAGCATTCTAAAAAGTTATATATTTATATTATAATAATTTTATTCATGAAAAGTTTTATTGCAAGAAAAAAGAACATTGTTGGAATCGTGGCTGAATACAACCCATTTCATAACGGTCATATTTATCAAATAAATTGAATTAAAGAAAATATTCCTAATGCTTATATTGTTGTTGGAATGACAAACAAATACACTCAACGTGGAGAATTCCCTATTGCATCATTCAGACAAAGAGCTAAAATAGCAAAAAAATATGGAGTTAATAAAGTTATTAAGCTTGATGATGAAAAATCAATTCAAGCAGCTCATATTTTTGCATCAAATGCTGTAAAACAGCTTGCTAAACATAAAATAAAATACTTAGTTTTTGGTTCTGAAACAAATGATATTGATTTGTTTTATAAAATCGCAACAACTATAAAAGATAATATTGATGAATACAATAAGAAAATTAAGTTCTATTTAAAGCAAAATGGAACAGGATTTCCTAGAGCAGCTTCCCAAGCTTTATCTGATTTAATAGGAGTAAGCATAACTTTACCTAATGATATTTTAGGAATAGAGTATGTTAAAGAAATTGTTAATTCAAATTTAGATATTAAAGCAATTTCAATCCAAAGAACAATTCCATTTCATTCAGATGAAACTATGTCTAATTTTGCAAGTGCTTCAAAAATTAGAAGTATGATTAAAAACAATGAACATGTTTCTACGTTCACGCCTATGAGACTAGTTTATAAGTCAAAAAATGATATTGCAAGTACTTATAAAAAGTTTAAGAAAATAGTAAATAAAAAAACACCTCAACAATTAGCTTCAATTAAAATGATTGATGAGGGTATGGAAAATTTATTTAAAAAACAAGTTAATTTAAATGATGATTATTACTCATTTATTGATGCTTGTGTATCGAAAAGGTACACAGCAAGCAGAATAAAAAGAGCATACCTTAGTATATTATTGAATATTAAAAAAGATTAATTTAATAAATATAAAACCCTCAAGGTTCTAATTTCTTCTTATTAAATTTTTTAAATAAGAATTTAATTCTTACATAACCATTTGTTTTATTAATAATTACATTATGTGTAACATTGTTGCACATAATTTTTTTTCAAATTAACTTTTTAGTCTTAAATGTAGAGACAGAAATCTTTTTAAATTTTGGATTGTATTTAAGAATCTTGTATCTTTTGAAAATTGAAGTGTTGAATAAATCAAAAAATCTATCTTCTCAATTAATAACTGAATTTAAATTATTTTCATTGTTATTGAATGGCTTAAATGGAATTTGATATCCAAATAATTTAGGTGATATTAACAATAAATTCAAAATGTTTGATAATAATTCTGTTTTGTAAATTAAAACATCATTAAACTTATTGATGAATGAATTAGGATCGAATATGAAGTTTAAATTGTTTTTAGCAAAAACAACTTTATCATAGTCTCCAATGTTTCTTACTTTATGTGTATCCAACTTAGTAAATACATCATAATTGTTGAATAGTTTACATACTTTTAAAGCTTTGTCGTAGCACTTTTCGTATAAAGTAATCTGAGTTACGGTTACAGCTAAATTATCAATTGCTTTTTTGATTAATTGAATATGAGGTTTATGAATATTATTTTGCTTATCATTAAGAAAATCAAATAAACCTGAAATGACAACATTAGAAATTTCATATTCAATTTGAAGTCACTTGTAAATTTTTTCAAAATCTTTATGTAACTGATTATCTGAATTTGCAAGAGATTCTAAATCCATCATTTGTGTGTTCAATAAATCAACATACTTTGTCTCATCTGATGATGTTTCATTATTCAAAATTTTTTGAACATCAAAACCATTATGTCTACTTAATAATTCTGCAAACGAAGTTATATTATCAAACTTAATAATTCCTTGAATTTCAACATTTAATTTCTTTAAATTAGAAACAAAACTTTTCAACTTATCTATTTTCTGTAAGAAAATTTGCTCTGTATTTGTTTTTGATGATAATAAATCAAAGTTATATAGAGAATATAAATCAGGTAGAACAATAACAAATTTTTCATCAATGTTTGAAGTAATCACTTTTAGCACTTGCTCATAGTAATTTTGGATAACTTCAACATTTTGTGATTTAATAATTTGAGAATCCAAGTAAATAAATGTTTTATTTATTTTTGGCGAAATTTTGGATCATAAACATTTCGAAAATATCATATGAATCAACTCCTGAAGTTTTTAATAATTTATCTGTTTTAGCTAATTGTTCAATTATTTTTTGCACTCTATCAAAACCAAATCTTTTTAAAATCATCACGTGAACAAAAACTCTTTTTTCATTCATATTTAAAGCTTGTGAAATTTCAGAGATATTAAGTCCTAAACTTTGATATCAGTAAATTCTATTTACTAATGTAAACGTTGAAACAAAGTTTGCAAACAATAATATAACAGGTGTGTTTTCGTTTTTCTTTTGTTCAAAGATCTTATACATAGCTTGAAAATCGTCTCTTGAAATAGCATTAGAAAATTGAAAAGGATCATCTGATGGGTAATACGCAATGGTTTGCTCAATTATGTCTTCTGTAATCGTTTTGTTTAATAAGCACAACTTATTAATTTCATTATTAATAATTTTTCAGTCATTAGGTAATTTTTGTAAAAATGCCAATGCAGTTGTTTTATCTATAGCAACATTATTTTTCGCAAATTCACTTATAACATAGTCTGCAAGCTGTGTAGGCAATAATGCAGCTATTTTTTTAGGTTTTTCGCATAGTTTTAATGCATCGTCGCTTATAACTCTTTTATTTATTATTTCTGTTTTGTAAATTAAATAAACACTAATATTTGAATCAACTGATTTTAATAAATTTAATAAATACTCATTTTTAGAATTATCTTTAGATTTTGCAGGTTTGCTAAAACTAATATTCTCGAGGATGATTAGTTTTCTAGAAGAAAATAAACCATTGCTTAACAAAATCTCATTTAATGTATCAAACGAGCTTAAATATGAGTTGTTGTCAAAAATAAAAACATCTCTTTCAAGAACATCTTTTTCCTCAGATTTAATTATTGACTTAATGTATTCTAAATCAGTTCCATAATATAACTTCATATCATTCCTTTAAATTCAAATATTAAAATTATTATACAAAGATATTCGAATATTCTATTAGCTCTTTATTGCTGTATGAGTACTAAAAAGGTATAAAAAAATAGCACAAAGTGCAGTAAGTTGGTGCCTTAGACAGGATTCGAACCTGCACGGATTTCTCCAGTGGATTTTGAGTCCACGGTGTCTACCATTTCACCACTAAGGCATATTATTTATTATATCAATTTTTAACTATCTAAAAATAAAACAAACTGAATAATCAGTTTGTTAAATTTACTATTAAATCAGAAAGTGATAAATAATAAGAATTGCAAAAAGAAAACTTCTTACTTAAGGTATTTTATAATTCAGAATTGAACTAACAATAGGGATTTCTTATCTTTTTACTCTTTTGTAAAAATCAATGAAAAAGATAATTAACATTTTACCTACTTATATCCTTTAATATCAGAAATTTGTCTTTTTGCAAAATATTCATTTAGTGAAAGGGTATAAAAATGCACATAGTTTTAAAGCTATGTGCAAGGATTATTAGGCATAAATAATAATTGTGAAGATAATTGATAAAAGTAAATAAATTGAAAAGTTAAATACAAACGGAAACTTAGATGGTGTAGGTTTGTCTATTTGTCTTTTTTTAGTTTTTTCCTTTGTATGAAGATAAGCTCTT
Organism: Mycoplasma sp. 4463; assembly: GCF_048381515.1. Lineage (NCBI taxonomy): Bacteria > Bacillati > Mycoplasmatota > Mollicutes > Mycoplasmatales > Mycoplasmataceae > Mycoplasma > Mycoplasma sp. 4463. The sequence continues at coordinate 12,601 of NZ_JBLWID010000018.1, read as the reverse complement.
TTTTCTTCATTAGACATAGACTTGAGTCTTCTTTGTTCTTTAGCATCTTGTAGATTAGTTCAAGACATCTTGAATTTTTCAATACTTTTTTCTAAAAAACCAAGTTTGAAAATAATACATAATAAAGCCACTAAACAAGTAACATAAGCCGGAATTGAAAAACCGTTTATTAGTATGTTGTAATGATATTTTTCCTCAGCTAATAATGCATTATTTTTTCCTAAATATGCACCAACTATCACAAAGTATATAACTAGAAAAGCTAGTGTTATTAAATAAAATCTAAGTGTTGCAAATTCAAATTTTAATTTATTTAAACTTCTATATATTGACTTTTTCATTAATTGTATTTACCTTCTTTTCATTTTTTAGCTTGTTCATCAGTTGCATAAATATAATGTTTATTTTTCTCAACTGTATGAATTGTTGGAATATTAGGGAATTGTTGTTCATCTAAATATGATAATTCAAACTTAACATCTTGGAATTTTTCATTAGCATTTGAAATTTTAGGTATTGCTTTGAATAAATTAAGTGTGTAAGGGTGAATTGGTTTCGCATAGATTTCTTCAGTTTGTCCTGATTCAACAATTTTACCTAAATGCATAATCTGAACTCTATCAGCGACATATTCAATCATTGATAAATCGTGTGCTATAAAAATCATAGCAATATTTTTTTGTTTACATAAATCTTTTAAAAGATTTACAACTTGAGCTTGGATAGAAATATCAAGTGAAGCAATCGGTTCATCAGCAACAATTACTTTAGGTTCTGTAATTAATGCTCTTGCTATAACTATTCTTTGTCTTTGACCACCACTAAACTCGTGTGGATAACGGTAAGCAAATTGTTTTAGCAACCCAACATCTTCTAAAGATTTGTAAATTATATTTCTTACATATAAGTTGCCTACTCTTAAGAAACGATATGGAGCAATTAAGAATTTAACAAAATTAGCACATCATCTATTTTGAAGTCACATATCTAAACTTGAAATTCCCATAAGCAATCTAATATCACTTAAGTTTGCATTTAAATATTTTGTTTCAATTTTGAACGATTCAATTCCATTTAATCTATCTGAAACATTTGTTTTATAGACATTTAAATCAATTTGTCTTTGTTTAATTAAAGCATTATTTCTAGATGCTTTAGGATCTTTGAGTAGTGGTTCAATTAAGTTTTCTTTGTAAAACTTGATAAAGTTAGCGTGATTTTTCTTGAAGTTTTCGAAAATCACATTATCTTTACTTCTTAACTCTTGTTGGAATTTTACTGCTTCATCAATTTCTGCTCTAATGTCATAAATTCTATTTGAGTATTCTTGTAAGTATTTTGCAAGCTCGGAATTAAACACTTCTTGTTTTTGTTTAAGTTCTTCTTTTGCAACTTTGATTTGATTGCTTACATCTTGAGGATCTTTAAAGAATTCTACAAACATTCTAAAGAATGTTTTATTTTTCGTTTTTTTAGCTTCTTTATAATTTTGACGTAACTTAGAGCCTAAATGTTGTGATCTTTGAATGAATTTTGAAAGATCAAAATTGTATTCTTTTGAAACTATGTTTTGGAGTTCTTTGATTGATGGTTTAAATCTTGTATCCACATTTAATTTTGTATAAAAGTCCTGTGAGTAAGCTCTAAACTCATCTGAGAGCTCAACTAAATCTTCAAATGATAAAAATTTAAGCAAACGATAATTTCGTTTTAACTGTCTATATAAGCTATAGTTAATTAAATAAAGTTTGTATTCGTGAAAATATAAGTCTAAAAATGTTGTACTTCTTGCATCATTTTTGTGCATTGTGTATTCGTTTTTAACTTCTGCTAAAAAGTTTTTAATTGATGTTTTTGAAATTGACACAGTATCCTTGAAATTCACTTTTTGCTCTTTGTAGTAAGCTTTTTGGTCATTGTATAAATCTTTTAATTCAAAGTACTCTGGGCTAAAACTTGCAAGTTGTTTAACTTTTTTGTATTTAAGTTTAGCTTCCTCAAGGTCAATTTCATCTAAGTCGATTTTTCTATATCTAAAGTCAGATTGTTTTTGCTCAAATAATTGAATTAACTTCTCATTATTCTTATAAAGGTTGTTAATAACTTGAGAGTTAATTTTTGTTCTCTCTTCTAAATATGCAAAATATGAGTTAAATTGATCATCAATATTGTTTTCAATATCAAATTGAATGTTTTCAGATAACTTTTCTCATTTTTTAATTAATGGGATGTGAAGTTTGTTAATTATTTTTAGGTTTTCGAGTCTTAACAATAATTCTTGTTCTAAAAATGTGTATCTGAAGTTATTTGTGACATCTTTTCAATCTTTTTTAATGTTTTTAATTTTATTTTTAATTATTCCATTAACAATTAATGGTTCTTTTAAAATACTGAAAATTGTATTTTGTCCATTAAGCGATGCCATGGGATCTTGGAAAATCATTTGGATGTTTTTGTGCATAAATTTCTTACGTTTTTTAGAAATTCTTTTTCCGGAAATTATTTTTCCATCTAATCTAACAAAACCGTTGTAGTCATTATATAAACGTAATAATGAACGCCCGATTGTTGTCTTACCTGAACCTGATTCACCTATGAGACCTACTATTTCACCTTCTTTTAAATCAAAAGAAACATCATCAACAGCTTTGTTAACATTGTTTTTGTTAACAAAGTATTTTTTAAGATTAATAATTTCTAATATTGTTTTTTTACTCATTAAACACCTTCTTAAAACTTTCTAATCTAGCTTGTAATTCTTTTGATAATTCAACTTTTGGAGCATCTGGATGCAATAATCAAGTAGCTGCTCAATGTGTTGGTGAAACTTCGAATAAAGGAGGTTCTTTAAGAAAATCAATTTCTAATGCATATTGGTTTCTTGGTGCAAATGCATCTCCTAAAGGTAAGTTATTCATATCAGGTGGTGTTCCACTGATTGAATATAATCTATCTTCTCTATTTTCAGGAATAGCCGAAATTAAAGCTCATGTGTAAGGGTGTTTTGGTTCTGTGAAAACATCCTTTTTTGTTCCTTTCTCAACTATTTTTCCTGCGTACATTACATAAATGTAGTCACAGAATTTAGCAACAACTGAAATGTTGTGTGAGATTAAAATAATTGTAATATTGAATTCTTGTCTAATATTTTCAAATAATGATAATACGGAAGCTTGAACTGTAGGGTCAAGTGCTGTTGTAGGTTCATCAGCAATAATTAAACTTGGTTTAAGTGCAACAACCATTGTAATAACAACACGTTGTTTCATACCACCACTAAGTGTGTGTGGATACATATCGAAAACAGCTTCAGCTTGACGAATTCCGAAACGTTTAAGTAGCGAAATTAAGTATTCTCTTTTTTCTAAGTATGTTGATTTTTTTCATTCAGGATTTTTGTTAAGCGCATCTAATAATTGTTTACCAATTTTTCTAGTTGGGTTAAGTGATGTAAGTGGGTCTTGAGGAATGTAACCGATTTTATGTCCTCTAATTGTCTCTCAGAATTTATCTTTTTCGCTACTGAGTAAGTTAATTCCATCAATTTCCATTTTATCAGCTGTAATAAATGAATTCTCATTTATGTTAAGTAATGATTTAGATGTAACTGATTTTCCTGAACCAGATTCACCTACAATACCTATGATTTCACCTTTTTTGATTTTTAAATCAACACCACGTACGATAGTGATAAATTTATTTCTTCTTAATTTAAATGAGACTTTAAGGTTTTTAACATCTAATAATAAATCTTTGTTTTCCATAAATTTACCTCCTATCTTGTTTTAATAACTTTTGGATCAAGAGCATCGTGAACTCCTAATGCAACAAAGTGAAGTGAAACTGAAATTAATAATAAGATTGATGCAGGTAAGATTAAGATAAATGCGTTATCTCCTGCTTGTGATGCTGCGTTAGATAAAATCGTTCCTAAGTTAGCACTATCTGATTTGAAGAATCCTAAGAATGCAAGTGATGAAATTTGCATAATAATTGATGGAATAGATGCAACGAAGCTTGTTGAAATTTTTCCAATGATTGCAGGTAATGCGTGTTTGTAAATTAATCTAGCTTTTGATGCACCGATTGATTGTGAAGCTGTAATGTATTCTTGATCTTTAACAGTGATTATGAACATTCTTGTACTTCCAACCGATCTAACTCAACCAATAAATACAAGTGCTATTCCTAAAGTTAAGTTTGATGTACCGAATGTAGCAGCAAAGATTAATAATCAAATCATTGTTGGTGGCGCCATAAAAATATCAATGAGTCTCATTATTGTTGTATCAATTCAAGTTCCAACGTGGAAACCTAAATAAGCACCAATTGCAACCCCAATAATTGTTTGAATTGTAACAACTATTAAAGCTAATTTAATTGCTTCTCAAGTTCCAACTCAAGACTGTGTTCATATATCAACTCCAGCTTGGTTTGTTCCTAAATAAGTAGATAATGAAAATTGTGGATTGTGATTTAAGATAGCCTGAATGTATTCTCTAGCTTTTTCTGCTGAAACTGACGGGTCAATTTGTGATTTTTCTAAAGCAATACCGATATTTTGTACTTTGTTAAACACGTAAGCATTAACTAAAACTTTGTTTGTTGAATCTGAGATATCAACAATTTTAATTGCATTAGCAGGATTATTTTCACCAAAGTAAATAAAGTCTCTTCATAAAACTCCACCATAATAATCTCTACTTGCTCAAGTATTAATTAATGTCTCATAGTTATCAATGTGACCTTGAGCAGGATATCAAGGACTGCTCATTGGTGGTAGCCCTATGATGTTACTTGTTGATGAATCAATGTATTTACCAACTTGCATTGTTTGTGGATCAATTGTTCAAATTCCAACTGAATTATAAAGTGGTTTTGTAGCTGAATACTTTGCAGTTTCAGTTACAAAAATTGAAATTACTAAGATAGTTATAAATACAAATAATGCAGCAACTGCAACTCAGTTTGTAAAGAAACGTTTAATTATTTCAACTAAAAGTTTTTTAGGTTTACCAGCGATTGAATTAAGCGCACTATCATCTTTAGGAGCAAATTGTGAAATTGCTGGACGAATGCTATCTAAAGATAATTTATATTTCTTTTCAAATTCTCTTGCGTTCATATTTGCTCCTTTCTATGATTTTTTTATTTTTTCATTTTCTTTAAATTGTTTATTTCTTAAGAAGTAGTTTCTTATAAATCTTGTAACACTATATGGGTTAGCTGCAGAGTATTTAATTCTAGGATCTAAGAAAGCAAATGATATATCTACAAGTATTGTTGTAAATAAACTAAGTGATGTGAAGAACACTGTTGAGAACATAATGATGTTAATTTCACCATTAGGGAATGCTTGTGTAATAACTTGTGATGTACCAGGTACTCCTCAGTAAGTTTCAATAACAATTCCACCACTTAAAAGAGGAATGTAAGATGGAATTAAAATTGCAGCAAGTGGGATTGAAATATTTCTTAAAACATATTTAAAGAAAATTTCTCTTTTGCTTAAACCTTTAGATTTAGCAATTAAAATGTAGTTTGATGTAAGAACTGTAATGACTTGGTTTCTTGTGTAAGTAATGTAACCTGATAGTGAACCAAGCACGATAACTAAGATTGGTGGAAGTCAACTTAATATCATTTTGCCTACACCATAGGCTTCAACTTCAGCAGGGTTATTAAAGTTAATGAAATTTGGTGGAAAGTTCATTGAAAACAAGATTGAAATAATAATAGGCGCGATAACAAACGATGGAAGCGCTATAAAGACAAGTGCAAAGAAGTTAATTGATGCATCAGCAACTGTTCCACGTTTGTATCCTGAAACTATTCCTAAAGTAATTCCGATAAGAGAAGAAATTAAGAAAGCAGGTAATGTGATAATAATAGAGTATTTAAGGTACTTAAAGAAATATTCAGGAATTGTTTTAACATCTGCGTTTTCTAAAAGTGAATTATTGAATGGATATCCAAATGGGTTTGATGGGTTGCTAAATAAATCTCCAACTCAGTAACCAAATCTGATAACTGGATTTAGTTTCATATTAAATCATTCTGTTTTAACATTCTCATAAATCAAATTATCAGGTATTAAATGATACTTAACTGAGTTTTCAAATAACCTTTTCATCTCACCTGCATTAACTGCTGAAGAATTATTTTCACCAGTTTGCTCAAGTGCTTTTTTAGCAAATGGGTTATCTGAAAACTGAGCAACCATAAGATAAACTACCATTATAATGATAAACAAAGTAACGATAGCAAAACCTATACGTTTAAATAAGTATTTAAGCATTTTTCTCCTTTCAATTATTTTCCATTAACTGTTCTAATATCTACTCAATATGGAATTTCTGTTTCAAATTCAGGAACTAAATAGTTAGGGTTTTTAAGTGTTTTAGCAAGTATTGATGTACTCATATATGAGAATGCGCTTGGTACTGCTCCAACAAAGTTTCCAATTTCTTGTGCTAAATGAACTAAATCTAATTTTGAAACCATTTCACCAGTAACTGGATCTGGATTTTGTGTGTAATCTAATCAGAAGTTTGCATTTAAGTTATCTCAAGATGTATATGAACTTAAGTTGTCTGATTCATCCATTCTGATTAATTTTTCACCATCTCATTTGTACATACCCATAATGTTTGAAAGATGTTGAACTTGACTGTTTGTTAAATTGAATGTAACTTGCTCTGGTGTAATTGATAATTTATTTCCATCAATTTTTATAAATTCACCAAGTCTTTGTGCTGCTTTATAAAGTTGAGGATATAAAGCTTGCATTTTTTGTGCATATTCAGGGTCAGCTAAAATTGCAAGCATTGCAGTAGTTATATGAGCTCTTTGTGCTACTCCTGTAATACCTGAACCAATTCCGTTGTAGTCGTATCCTCATCCAATTAAGTCTACCGGAGATGGTGTTGTAGTTCAGAATCCTCTTCACTCGTCTTTATCTATTGGTTTGATTAATTTAATATTTAATCTAGGATCTAAACCGTTTCAAGCTTTAATAAGTAAATCAAGTGCATTAATGGCTAAAGTTGGATAGTTGAAGAATCTATAAAAGATACTAATATCTACTGTTTTACCTAGGAGAGTAGGGTTTTGACCATAAACTCTATCGAGTAAGTCTTTCATTCTTGCTTTAAGTTGCTCATAAACAACACTCTTAACTGAATCATCAGCTGTTGTATTAATGTTTTGAGTATCGCTCGGATTAATTAAGTTTCCAATTGCGCCGAAATCAACTCTTTGTCCTGTTTGTGAATCAACTACAAAGAATGCATTAACAATATCACTATTGCTTCTTAAACTGTTTGTAGTTGAGTTATCTAAAGCGTTTGAATTAATATCATTATCAGGTGCAAGGTAACTTACTCACCCAACTGCAGGTTGTGGTTTTCTTTGCATCATACCGATTGTGTTTCAGTCAATTGCAGCTGATAAAATCGTTTTAAATTCAGCCCCTGTACCTACAGATACTGATTTAATTGCATTTTTAGAAGATTGAGAAATTGCTTCGGATGTTGACATATTTCACATTACATATGAATAAGCATCATTAAAGTAAGTTGTTGATGAACCTTCTTTTGGTAAGAGCGATCAAATAAAGTGTTTTGTTAATGAACCTTTATTTGATAACTTAACTGAGTTAAGTCCATAGTCATTTGGATCTTGTAACACTGCATCTCTTCTTTTTTGAGTTAAACCTGTAAATGAATATGATGCTTTTTGACCAAATAAATATTGGTTATATGATGAATCATCAAAAATCGCAGCATCAACTAAATAGTTTTGAAATCTTGAAGAGAATTGATTAATTGTTGTTGGGTTATTAACAAACTCTGAATCTCAATAATGCATATTTTTAAATGTTGATTGAGTTAATGTGTCTGAATTAAATTTAGAACCATAGTATTTTCCTGCAAATAAAGTTTTGTCCTGTGAAAATCCATATCAGTAGATACCTGAATCTTTTGCAAGTCCATCAATCGATTGAACCGATTGTCTAATTTTGTTAATTTTGACTTCATTACTTTGATCTTCTTTAGTTTGTGGAGTTATGTCCTGATCATTTCTTCTGTTTTTATCTTTAATAAATTCAGATGGAGCTGCAGCAAATTCATATGACTTAGTTATCATATCTAAAATATTTACAAATGATGCAGCCGCGTTTTCATTAAGACGTTCAAGTCCGAAATATGAGTGTCCATCTTTGTTAACAACTGAATTTGAACGATCTAATATTTTGTCTAAGCTTACATTAAATAAATCAAATAAATAAGAGTTTGTATATTGTTGTCTATCATCAAAAAGTTTATTTGGTTCAGATAACATCGATCTAATATCATCATCTGCAGTTTTGCTTCCACCATTTTGTCTTCTAAATAGTGTGTCATTCATTTTTGTTCTTAGAATTGAAATATAAAAGTCATCTGCAACAACAGGATATTGTGTTTTATTACCGTTTGAATCGACTCAAAATACACCGTTTCTAATTCTAAATTCCATTCTGTGAGCTAAACCAACTTTTTCGAAGAAGTTAGCTGAGTTAATAGAACGTGGATTAGATGAAGTTCTTTTAACAATACTTGTTGTGTAGTAATCTACATTAAGCACATCATTGTGTTCAGTTGGACCAGGAACTAATCCAGCGTCATCTTGATCAAAAACAATAGCTTCTAAAATTGGCTTACCATTTGGGTCAGTTAATTTAGTTCCGTTTTCTTCTTTTTGAACATATAGAATGATTGCGTCAGCTAAATCTAATTTAAATCTTTGTAATGTAGGTTGTAAGATAAGTTCTGTTTTCTTGTTTGTAATTCCATCTTCAGAAAGTGCTGATTTTTCAGTGTTAATAAATTTTGCCTTGCCTGAACTTTCTAAAGAAATAAGAGATGAATAAGTTGTTCAAAGTAATGGGTCAACTGGATTACCATATCCAGCACTTACATCTCACGGATATGTGCTTGATGAATAAACTGAGTTATATACTTCTTGATAAATTTGTTTTTGAGCGAATCTATCACTAACTTTAGATTTATTGAATTCAATATTAGGATAAAGAATGTTTTTAACTTGTTCACTAGTTAAAAAGTTATTTTTGCCAGCATTTTGATCGACATAATCTTGGCCATATGAAGCTAAATCATCTTCAATTAATTGAGCTTGATAATTTCTAGCTAATTTATTATGAAGATTGAATTTTTCTAATTCAACTTTCATTTGTTCTGCATATTGAGAATTGAATTGATTTTCGATTTCGACAAGTTTCGCTCTGTAGGCATTATCAGCAGCATTGAATTTTTCATTGGTTTTGCTGTATTCAACTTCTGCAGATTTTACTTGTTCTGTTAATTCGTTTAGCTTTTGTTGTCTTTGTTCTGCAAAACTTGAGCCCATTAAGACATCTTCATTAATTAACTGTGTTAATTTATCTAATGTATGTTTCGCAATTTCTTGTTTAGATTTAATATCTGCAATTTGCTCGTTTAAATCTTGAATATTTTGTTCTAACTGACTAATTGCTGATTTGAATTTTTGTGCCTCTTCTGAATTTTTATCTTCTAACTTCTTATATTCAGCAGTTTTTTCTGCAAAAGATTTTTTATTAATATCAAGATTAATATTTTGGTTTTCTAACTCTTGTTTTAATTTTTCAATATTAGAAAGTGTTGCGTTATATTGTTCTGATTTAGGTGTTGAGTCTTCTTCCAAAACAACTTTATAAGATTTATTTGTGTAGCTACCTAATCTATCTAAAACTTCTAAGTTAACATCATTGTTTTTAGGTAAATTATCAACTGCTAAAATTAACGCAGATAAATCGTTTGAACCAGACACCAAGATATAAAAGCTTTTTTCTGATTGTAATGAAACTAATTTTCTAAATGAATTTGTATTTTCATTTTTAGCAGCTCTATATTCAGTTTCAGTATCGTGTAATTGTTCATAAAGAGCTTCTTTTTTGGCGTAATACTCTTGATATTTTGCTCAAGCTTCATTAGCAAGATTTGTTTCTTGGACTGATAATCTTTGATAATTTGCTCTCTCTTCACTGCTCAAAGGTGGTTTTTTTGGTTTATCACCTGTATTCGAACACGAAGCAATTACTAATGGTGATATTATGGACAAACCGGATATAGCACCTAATAATAATTTTTTGTATTTTTTCACGGATACCTCCTTATTTTTTATCTAATTTGAAAATTTTGTTTCCTAATTTAATTCATTGATTTACTAAATCTGATAAGTAATCAAAACTTTGTTTATAGAAGTTTTTATCAAGTAAATCAACTCCAACTTTTTTAAGAATTTCAAGTGGATAATCACTTCCACCGGCTTTTAAGAAATTGTCAATGTAGTTATCTAATGCTTCTTTACCTTTTTCTTTATATTGAGCAAAGAAGTAATTTGCTGTTAATTGTCCAACTGCATATTTATATACATAAAAACCATAGTAGTAGTGAGGAACATAAATTGAGCCCAAGTTTTCTTTAGCTACATATTTAGCTTTTTTACCCTTCTTAGATTTGTATTTGAATTTAAGTGAATTTTCATGGTAAAGTTTTGAAATTGCTTCATAGCTTCCTGCGACATTTCCTTCTTCTATACCTTTGTACAAGTTGTATTCATATGAAGCTCATTCAACTTGTCTTACCACTGTACCAATAAACCCTTGAATAATTTTTGATAAGATTTCAAATTTAAATAGGTCGTTTTTAGATGTTTTAAGTAAGTAGTCATATAACATTGACTCATTGAAAATTGATGCAATTTCAGCCAAGAAAATTGGATATGAGCTAAGTGGTAATGGTTGATATTTAGTTGCAAAATATGAATGCATTGAGTGACCTAATTCGTGAGCTAAAGTTTCTACTGAATCTAATTGACCGTCAAAGTTCATTAAAATGTACTTCTTATCAATTCCATAAGTTCCACCTATACTGTAAGCTCCTGAACGTTTGTTTTGGACACTCATAAAATCAACTCAATTTTCTGTTAATGCTTTGTTAGCTTCGTTTGCGTATTCTTCACCAAACGGTTTTACAGCTTCATTAACTAAATCAATCGCTTCTTCAGCTGTGTATGAGGTTTTAACATTTACAAGTTCTCTTAATGTATCTCATTTTTCCATTTTTGACTTATATTTAGCTTTATAGAATTTTTTGTATGCTTCTGAATATTTAGCTAATACTTTAATGTTTGAAGCAACTTGATCAAATAATGTTTGTAAGATTTCATCAGTAACTTTATCTGAATTAGTTAACATCATAACTGCTGATGGGTATTTTCTAACTTTTGCAGCTACGGTTAAGCTCTTAAAGTGTTGGAATAAAGTTTCTGCTAATGAATCTTTGTGTTTGTAGTAAGCATCTCAGAACTTTTCAAAAGCTTGCTTTCTAACTTCTTTTTTATCTGATTTAAGTAATTGATTTCTATTTGTTTTATTTAATTTAATTTTCTTTTTGTCTGATAAATCAACATATCCATAATCTAATTCTGAATTAGTAATAATTGAGAAAATGTTGTGTGGGTCAGGTTCTCCATATGATGTTTGTAAAATGTATTCTTCAACATCATCGCTTAATTTATGTTTATGTTGTTCAATTGTTTCTTCAATTTGCATTTTGTAATCTGCTAATCTTGGATCATCTTTTCAAACTTTCATTTTGTCTAAGTTTGCATAAAATCTATTAATTTCAGAACCAAATTCAGTTTCGAGTTGATTATCTAAAAATTCAACATCTTGTGATTTTTTGATAATTTCAGGATCAATTAAATTAACATTTTGCTTGTTACTTAAATAATTAGAAACCTTATTACTAATAAATGTTAACTGCTCACTAACTTTTAAATCTTCTAAATACGCTTTAATTGAGTCATATTTTGAATCTTTATTTTTAATTCTTTCTTTGTATAGTGCTACATACTCATCGATTCAGTCATCTAATTTTTTGCCTTGTAAAATGTCTTCTAAATCTCAACGATATTTTTTAGGTACATCTTCATATTTTTTGTATTGTTTTGCTTTCATAATAACTCCAAATAATTAAATAAAAAGTTTTGTAGAACTATAAATCTACAAAACTTTAATACAAAATTTAAAATAAATTAATGTTATTAAAAGGATGTAAATCTATAGCACCAATGGTTAAACCAAAGAGTAGAAATCTTTTATGCTTTTCTACCAATATAGAAGTTTGCCAACCTCTATATTTCGGCTTTTATATCCTTTCAATATTCATCTTTGCATGCCTGCTAGAATATTTACTTTTATTAAAAGCTCCTCTATAGTATTTATTACATAACAGATTTCATTTTTAATGTAATCTGTTATGTTTTTGTTAACAGAATACACCAAATTAAACGTTAATATGAAATCAACGAATATTGGTGATATTAATAATTCTGTTTTTCTGCATTTTCATTTTTTTATTATAAACCATAATATTGATTTATTTTTAAAAATTAAAATATTTTTATATATGTGAGTAAGGGATAAATAAAAAATAGCATTACTAAACTGGGACACTAAAAATGGACAGAAGGTTTAATTAGACATAATAACACCTCAATGATGTTGGGGTGTTTT
>NZ_JBLWID010000017.1:0-18617 GCF_048381515.1 Mycoplasma sp. 4463 | reverse complement strand
AAAATAACTAAAATATTGATTCCATTTGGTGCAATATCATCTATTGTTCCTGCAACAACAATTTCTTTATCTTGTGGTTAAAGATACCGACAAGTTGGCTAATAACTAAAACAAAGACAAGACCGTAAAAGAGTTCAATGAGTGCAACCTTTTTAGCTATTTGCTTGATTTTGTTTATATTCTTCCTTTTGTATAAATTGCATTGTTTAAATAGTTTATATATTTTACAAAAAGTTAAAATTTAGCAGTTATTTTAATGAAATTTTAATGTTTTAATAAAGAAGGTCAAAAATAAAAAACACCTTAGCAATAGCTAAAGTGCTTTATATGTTTAATTGAATTTAGAAATTATAATTCGTTAATTGTTCCACCTAATTTAGCAAAAGCTTCTTTAGCTGATGCTGATGCTTTGTGTACATCGATTGTTAATTTCTTTGTTAATGTACCATTTCCTAATAATTTAACAGGCATATTTCTTTTAATTAAGTTTACACTGAATAAAGCTTCAATTGTGATTACATCACCGTCGTTAAATCTTGTTTCTAAATCAGCAAGGTTGATTACTTGGTATTCAACGTGGTTAACATTGTTAAATCCACGTTTTCCGATTCTACGGAATCATGGTGTTTGACCCCCTTCGAATCCTAATCTGTGACCTTTACGTTTGTTTTGACCTGATTGTCCTTTACCAGCTTGTTTACCTTTTCCAGCAGCGTGTCCTCTACCTTTACGGTGTTTTTCTGGTCTTGAACCTTCTGTGAATTTTAAAGTATTTAATTTAATTGCCATATTATAAATCCTTAACTTCTTTGTCTCTGATTTCAGCGATTTCTTCAACAGTTCTCATGTTTAATAATGCTTTAACTGTAGCTTTAACAACGTTTGCTTTTGAACGAGATCCATATGTTTTTGTAACGATATCTGTGTATCCAGCTAATTCAACAACAGCACGAACTGTTCCTGAAGCAATAAGTCCTTTTCCTTTTGGAGCAGGTTTTAAAATTACTTTAGATGCTAAGAATTTAGCAGTAATTTCATGTGGAACTGTACCATTAACTACTGGTACTGAAACAAGGTTGTTTTGTGCATCTTTAACAGCTTTCTTGATAGCATCTGGAACTTCGTTTGCCTTACCGTGTCCAAATCCTACAAGACCTTTTTTGTTTCCAACTACAACAAAAGCTGAGAAGCTGAATCTTCTTCCACCTTTAACAACTTTTGTAACACGAGCAATGTCAACTACTTTTTCTGAGAATTCTGATTCGAATTTAGGAGTTGCTTGACGTGGTCTTCTGTTCATTGGTTTTCTGTTTGCACGTTCTTGTTTGTTTTCTGTAGCTTCTGATTTAACTGTTCTTGGTCTTCTTGCTGTAACTTCTTTTGTTCCAGCTTCTAATTTAACTTCTTTTTTGTTTTCCATTAGAATTTAACTCCTTGTTCTCTTACTGCTTCTGCGAATGCTTTAACACGTCCATGGTAGATGTATCCACCACGGTCAAAAACGATTTCTGTAATACCTAATTTGTTAATTTTTTCACCCATTAATTTACCTAATTCTGATGCTGCAGCGATGTTTCCTGAGTATTTTTCATTTTTAAGTGTTGAAACACTTGCTAATGTAACACCTTTTGTGTCATCGATTAATTGAGCATAGAAGTTTTGGTGTGATTTGAATACATTTAAACGAGGTTTTGTAGCTGTACCGCTAATGTGTTGACGTAAACGAACATGTTTAACTTTTCTAGCTGCGTTTCTTGATTTTGCTTTCATTTTATTCACCTAGCAACTCCTAAATTATTTAGAAGCTGTTTTCCCTTCTTTACGTCTAATTTTTTCACCTTTGTAAGAAATACCTTTACCTGAGTACACGTTAGGTTTTCTGATTGCTCTAACTACTGAAGCAAATTGTCCAACTTGCTCTTTGCTAATTCCAAATACTGAAATTTCTGTAGGTTTAGCAACTGTAACTTTTAATTCTGATGGAACTTGTTTTGAAACTGGGTGTGAGTATCCAGCGTTAACTACAAGTTCATTTCCTCTAAGTTCAGCTTTGTACCCAACCCCTTTGATTTCTAAATCAATTTGGAACCCTTCTGAAACTCCCTTGATCATGTTTGCGATAAGAGCGTTTGTTGTTCCATGTAATTGTTTTGTTTGTTTGTTTTCGTTTGCACGTACTGTTGTAACTTGATTGTTTTCTACTTGTACTTTGATTAATGGACTAAATGTTCTTTCTAATTTTCCGTGTTTTCCTGAAACTGTAACTGTGTTACCGTTAACTGAAACTTCTGTTCCAGCAGGAATAACTAAAACTCTATTTCCAACACGAGACATACTAATTATCAAATGTAAGCGATGATTTCACCACCAACATTAGCCTCCTTAGCTTGTTTTCCTGTCATTAATCCTTTTGAAGTAGAGATGATTACTGTACCGTAACCTGATAAAACACTAGGAATTTCATCTGCTTTAACGTAAGTTCTAAGACCTGGCTTAGAAACTCTTTTAAAGTCAACGATAGCTTGTTTGTTTTTCTTGTATTTTAATGTAACTACTAATTCTTTGTTTACACCTTCACCTGAAACTGTGTAAGATGCAATGTACCCTTCTTCTAAAATTAACTTAACAATAGCTTCTTTTTTAGTTGAATATGGAATTGAAACAGTTTTATGTTTTCTAATGTTAGCGTTTTTGATTCTAACAACTAAATCTGAAATTGGATCTGTAATAAACATAATTATCAACTCGCTTTCTTCATACCTGGAATTTTACCTTCGTGTGCAAGGTTTCTAAAGCAGATACGACATACTTTGTATTTTCTTAAAACTGAGTGTGGACGTCCACATAATTCACAACGTGTGTAAGCACGTGTTGAGAATTTAGGGTGACGTTTAGCTTTTGCGATTAATGCTTTTCTTGCCATAAACTATTTAGCTCCTTTTTTTTCGAATGGTACACCAAGTGCTTCTAATAATGTTTTAGCTTCTTGGTCAGATTTAGCTGAAGTTACAATAATAACGTCAAGCCCTTTGATTTTACGGATTTTGTCAAATTCGATTTCTGGGAAGATGATTTCTTCTTTAATTCCTAAGTTGTAGTTACCTCTTCCATCGAAAGCTTTTGGATTAGCTCCACGGAAGTCACGAATACGTGGCATTGCAACATTGATTAATTTGTCTAAAAAGTCTCACATTCTTTCTCTACGAAGTGTAACTTTTCCACCCATAGGCATACCTTCACGAAGTTTTCATGAAGCGTTTGATTTTTTAGCTGTTGTTTGGTATGGTTTTTGAGAAGAGATTAATGTTAATTCATTTAAAACTTCTTCAATAGCTTTTGAGTTGTTGATTTCTTTTCCAGCTGTCATGTTTAATACAACTTTTTCGATTCTTGGAACTTCCATTGATGATTTGTATTGGTATTTTTCTTTTAAAGCAGGAACTGCTTTTTCTAAATAAACATTTTTTAACATATTAGATTTCCTTTTGTGTTCTTTTTGCGATTCTTACTTTTTTACCTTTGTCATCAATTTTGTATCCGATTTTTGAGATTTGTGCTGGTTTATCTTTTGTAGCTTTTTTAACTAAATATGCAACATTTGAAACGTGGATTGGAGCTTCTTTTTCTGAAATTGAACCATCTTGGTTTTGGTGTGAAGGTTTGTTGTGTTTTTTAACAATATTTACACCTTTAACGATAACTTTGTTTTCTGAACGTAAGATTTTTTCGATTTGACCTGTTTTTCCTTTATCTTTACCGGCAATAACCATAACTTCATCATTAACTTTGAATTTGATTTTGTTCATAACTTATCTCCTTATAAATAAATTAAAGTACTTCAGGTGCAAGTGAAACGATTTTTGGGTATTTTTCTCTTATTTCACGAGCAACAGGTCCGAACACACGTGTTCCACGTGGTGTTCCATCTTCTTTTAAAATTACAACTGCGTTATCATCAAAACGAATGTATGTACCATTATCACGGTGAATTCCGTAAGCTGAACGTACAACTACTGCTTTAACAACTTGACCTTCTTTAACCATACCGTTTGGAATAGCTTTTTTAACTGAACATACAATAACATCACCAATGTTTGCTGTTTTTTTCTTTGACCCACCTAAAACACGAATAACACCGATTTCTTTAGCACCTGAGTTATCAGCAACGTTTGCTCTAGATAATTCGTGAATCATTAGTTATTTCCTTCGATTGCAGTTTGTTTAACTTCAACTAATCTGAAGTGTTTTGTTTTTGATAATGGTCTTGTTTCCATAATAACAACGATGTCACCTAATTTAGCAACATGGTTTTCATCATGAACAGCAAATCTTTTTGTTGATTTGTAACGTTTTGAATATAATGGGTGTTTTTTGTATGTGTCAACAGCTACGATGATTGTTTTTGCTGTTTTACCAGCAGAAACAACTGTTCCAACTAAAGTTTTTCTTGAGTTTCTTTCCATAATTATTTAGCTCCTTTTTTTTCATTTAAAGCTGTTTTAACTTTAGCAATGTCTTTTCTAATGTTTGCAATTTTGTGTGTTTCTTTTAAATCACCTGTAACGTTTTGATATCTTAAAGTAAATAATTCTGCTTTAAGTTGTTCAACTAATGTGTTTAATTCATCAACTGATTTGTTTTTTAATTCTTTGTAAAGCATTATTTATCTCCTTCTTCTCTTTTAATAATTTTTCATTTAACAGGTAATTTGTGACCAGCTAATCTTAAAGCGTCTCTTGCTACATCTTCTGCAACACCTGACACTTCGAACATAACTGTATTAACTTTAACTGCTGTATATCATAATTCAGGAGTACCTTTTCCTGATCCCATACGTACACCAATTGGTTTAGATGTTTTAGCAAAGTGAGGGAAAATACGGATAATAACTTCCCCTTCACGTCCCATTCTACGTGTAGCAGCAATACGAGCTGATTCAATTTGACGAGCTGTTACTCAAGCAGATGTTACAGCTTGTAAACCAAATTCTCCAAAAGAAACTTTGTTTCCTTTTGTTGCTTTACGTTTGTCGTGTCTTTGAATGAATGGTTTTCTGTATTTGGTTCTTTTTGGTTGAAGCATTATTTATCCCCTTCCAATTTTTCACCTAATGATACTCAAACTTTAACACCAATTGCACCGTATGTTGTTCTAGCAGTAGCTGTAGCGTAATCAACATCTTGTCTTAATGTGTGAAGTTTCATTTCTCCTTCTGAGTACCCTTCTGTTCTAGCCATATCAACTCCGTTTAAACGTCCTGAAACAGCTGTTTTGATACCTTTAGCACCAGCACGCATTGCATTTCTAATAGCAATTTTTTGTGCTGAACGGAAACTTTCACGGTTTTCTAATTTTGTTGCAATCATTTCTGCAAGTAATTTTGCATTTAAATCTGGATTTTTAAGTTCTAAAACTTGAACATTTAAGTTTAAGTTTTTGTTTTTAATAAATTTTGATAATGCTAATGTTAAGTCTTGAATGTTTTTACCTTCAGCACCTAACATAGCAGCTGGTTTAGCTGTGTGAACTAAAACTGTAACTTTGTTGTTTGCGTTACGTTTTACTTCAACTTTACCAATTTGGTATTGACGTACTAATTTATCAAAGAATTTGTAGATTTTAGCATCTTCAACTAAGTATGAACCAAAGTTAGCTTTTTCTACAAATCATTGTGAGTTGTGAGCTTTTGAAATTCCGTAACGGAAACCATTTGGATTAACCTTTTGTCCCATATTAATTTCTCTCCTCTAATGTGATTGATAAATTTGATGTACGTTTTAAGATAGAGTAAGCTCTACCTTGGCTTCTTGGTTGGAATCTTTTAAGAGTTGGACCTTCATTTACATAAACTTCTTTTACGAATAATTTTGTAGCATCTAAACCATGGTTGTGTGTTGCGTTAGCAACAGCTGAGTTTAATAACTTGATGAAAATAGGAGCTGATTTTTTGTTTGTGTTGTGTAATAACCCTAAAGCAACAGTTACATCTTTACCTCTAAATAAGTTTGCAACTAATTTAGCTTTAGATACACTAACTCTTTGCAATTTAACGTGAGCTTTTGCTTGTTGTTTTTGCATTATTTCTTCTTCCCTTTATCTGCACCGTGACCAGAGAATGTTCTAGTTGGTGAGAATTCTCCTAATTTGTGACCTACCATGTCATCTGTAACGTAAACTTCAACAAATTGTTTTCCGTTGTGAACTGCAAATGTTAATCCAACGAAGTTAGGGAAAATTGTTGAACGTCTTGATCAAGTTTTAATTGGTTTTTTAGGTGCTTTTCCTTCAACGATAGCATCTACTTTTTTAAGTAAATGGTCATCTGCGAATGGACCTTTTTTAAGACTACGTGCCATTATTTAGCATCCTTTCTTCTTCTTAAAATAAGTTTATTTGAAGATTTCTTAGTTTTTCTTGTTTTAACTCCAAGAGCTTTTTTACCTCATGGTGTAAGAGGAGCTTTACGACCAACTGGTTGTTTACCTTCTCCTCCTCCATGTGGGTGATCTACTGGGTTCATTACTGATCCACGTACTGTAGGTCTAATACCTTTGTGTCTGTTAATTCCAGCTTTACCAATATTTACTAATAAGTGTTCTTCGTTTCCTACAACACCAATTGTTGCACGGCAACGAGCTAAGATACGACGTGTTTCACCAGATTTTAATCTTAACACTACGTATTTTCCATTGTCATCTTTACCAAGGATTTGAGCTGATGTACCTGCACTACGTGCAATTTGTCCTCCAGCACCTGGTTGCATTTCAATATTGTGTACAAATGTACCTTCAGGAATGTTTGAAAGTGGTAATGTGTTACCAACAATAATATCTACGTTGTCTCCTGAAACAACTTTTTGTCCTAATTTAATACCTTTAGGAGCTAAAATGTATCTTTTTTCTCCATCTGCATATACAACTAAACTAATGTTTGCTGATCTGTTTGGATCATATTCAATAGTTTTTACTGTAGCAGGGATGTTATCTTTATTACGTTTAAAGTCTACAAGTCTGTAGAATCTTTTAACACGTCCTCCATGATGTCTAACAGTAATTTTACCTTGGTTGTTACGTCCAGCATGATTTTTTAAATTCACTAAAAGTGATTTTTCTGGAGCGTGACCTGATAAGTTTTGTCTGTAATCAAGAGTAGACATGTTTCTACGACCATTTGTAGTTGGCTTAAAATGTTTAATAGCCATTTGTCTTCTCCTTTGCTTAAAAATATTTGGGGATTTGCAAGATTATCTTTTAAGCAACTATCTAAAACCCCTTAACTAATTGTTTGATTTGAACATAAAGTTCATCGGATTTAATTATTCTCCACCAACTTTACGTTTTGTAGTAGTTTTCTTAACTGCTGTGTTCGCTTTTTTAGCTGTTGTTTTTTTAGCAGCTAATTTAGCAGCAGCTTTTTTCTCAACTTCTGAAGCTTTAGAAGCTTTTGCTTTTTTAGCTTCATCTGCTTTAGCTTTAGTTTCAGCTAAAACTGCTTCTTCAGCGTCTGATGGAACATAGTTTAATGTTGAACCTTCTTTTAAAGTAACCATAGCTTTTTTGTAACGGTTTGTAAATCCGTGGAAACGTCCTACGTTTTTAGCTTTTTTATCAACTTTGATTGTTCTAACTTTGTCAACTTTAACTTGGAAAATTGTTTCAACAGCTTGTGCAATTTGGAATTTGTTTGCGTGGAAGTCTACTTTGAATGTGTAAACACCTTTAGCTCTTTGAATGTCTGATTTTTCAGTTAAAACTGGAGCTTTAATGATTCTTGTTAATTCCATTATTTAATTCTCCCTTTTAATAATTCAAGACTTTCGTTTGAAACAATCATAACGTCAGCAGCAATAGCGGCTTCAACTGTTAATGAGTTAGCTTTAACAACTGTAACGTTTGGTAAGTTTCTAACTGATTTGTAAACCATTGTGTTTTCTGTAACAACTAAAACATGTTTTAAGTTTGCTACTTGTAATTCAGCTAACTTAGCAGCAACTGTTTTTGTTGAGATTGTGTCTAATGCTAAATCATCAACGATAACAGCTTGATCTTGTGCTAATAATGTTAAAGCTGAAATAAATGCACGGAATTTAACTTTCTTGTTAACTTTAAGTGAGTAGTTTCTGTTTGGTTTAGGTCCGAATGCTCTTCCCCCTCCAACTCAGATTGGTGAACGCATAGAACTGTGACGTGCTCTACCTGTTCCTTTTTGTCTTCAAGGTTTTTTACCTGAACCACTTACTTCTGAACGGTTTTTAACTTTGTGTGTTCCTTGTCTTCTTGATGCTCTCTCTGATAAGATTGAGTCAAATACTGCTTGTTCATAAATTTTTTCACTAGCAAATAATTGTGCTGGTAAATCTGCTTTATGAGCAACTTTAGCAACGTTTTTGTCTTTTTGAACTGTAACTTTAGCTGATTTTGCAGCAGCTGGTTTTGTTGAAGCTTTTTTAGCTGGAGCTGATTTAGGAGCAGCTTTTTTAGCTGTTGTAGATTTTTTAACTGTTTCTGCCATAAATTATTCTCCTTTGTTTGCTTCTGCAGCATCAATTAATTCTTGTAATTGTTGTGCGTTCATTCCAACTGTAACTTCAATGTTGAATTTTTTAGCTTTTTCAATAAGTTCGTTCATTAACATAGCTTCTTTAACGTTTACTAATTTAATTTCTTCACGGCTTGGTAATCCTTTAACCGCTTCTTTTACTACTACGAATGATTTTTTAGGTCCTGGAATTGAACCTTTGATTAATAATAAGTTGTTTTCTACATCTACTTTAACAACTTCTAAGTTTTGAACTGTTGTTTTAACATGTCCAAGGTGTCCTGGCATTGTCATACCTTTGTAAACACGGTTACCTGAGATATCCCCAAGTGATCCTGTTTGTCTAATAGGTTGAGATCCTCCACCTCCACCGTGAGATTTAGGTCCGATGTGTTGGTTATGTCTTTTGATTGTACCAGCGAACCCCTTCCCTTTTGATGTACCTGTAACGTCTACAAGTTCACCTGCTTTAAAAATGTCAGCTTTAATTAAATCTCCAAGTTCGTATCCTGACATATCACGAACTTCTTTAACGAAGCGCTTAGGTGTTGTTGAAGCTTTAGCAAAGTGACCGATTTCAGGTTTGTTTGCTCTACTTGCTTTTTTATCAGCTGTAGCAAGTTGTGTCGCAACGTAACCGTCTTTGTCGTTTGTTAAAACTTTTGAAACAACATTTGGTTGTACTTCGATTACTGTAACAGGAACACTTTTTCCTGATTCAGTAAAGATTTGAGTCATACCAACTTTACGTCCTAAGATTCCTTTCATATTGTCTCCTTAAAAATTTGGGTATTAAATTTGATTATTTAACTTTAACTTGAATATCCACACCAGCTGGTAATTCAAGTCTTTGTAATTGATCTTGAGTTTTAGCAGAAGGATCGGTAATTACAACTAATCTTTGGTGTGTTCTGCTTTCGAATTGTTCACGGCTTTTCTTGTTAACGTGAACAGATCTTAAGATAGTAATTTCATCTCTTTTTGTAGGTAAAGGAATTGGTCCACTTACTTTAGCATCTGTTGCTTTTGCAATTTCGTAAATTCTTTTTGCAGCAGCATCAACTAATGCGTGGTCAAACCCTTTAACTTTGATGTTTAACTTACTCATTGTTGTCTCCTTTGTTCTTGATTTTGAACATAGCTCCTTTTAAAAACCCAACATGTCCTCAACAACATTTTGGCACGTTGGCAACCTTAAAATTCATAGCTATAGTTGCTTATTGATTATATAGTAAAAATTAAAAAACAGAAACCGAAATTTCTGTTTTTATTTCTAGCAACTCCTCTCCGTGTATCAAGGAGCTTTTTCTTACGAAATTTTCTTTAAAATCCAGTTATTTAAAATCTGAAATGGAACGTATTCATAAGCTTTTTCTTGAATAGTTTGGCCTTGTAATAACATCATTGTAGGAACCTTTAAAACTTGTCATTTTGTATTAGGAACTCTGAATAATTGAGCTTCTTCAGCATCCACATTAATGAAACGAATTCTATGATTTCCTTCATATTCTTTGGCAATTTCCTCTACAATAGGTCTCATCATTTTACAATCACCACATCATTGAGTAGTGAAATTTAAGAAGATTAATTCGTTATCTTTGTTAGCTTCAATTATTTTTTTAGCTTCTTCTCATTTTAAATTTTCAAACATATTCACCTCTAAACAGCTAAAAGTGATAAAGCGATCATAGGGTCTTTATCAGTTGCTTTAAATATTTTTTTTCTAATTGTTTTACGTAATTTTTCATTTAAATCATACATACGTTTGCAGCTATTTGATTTAACTACATCTACAACGATTTGTTTAATTAAGTTAGTCATTTGCTCTTGCTCAGAAATATCAATAACACCAACATAATTAATGTGTAATTGTCCTGTTAAGTTACGTGTTTTCGAATCGTACATAATATTGATTACAATAACACCTTCTCTACCTAAAAATTCTCTTTCAGAAATAACTTCAGATGAAATGTCTCCAACTCCGAAACCATCAATAATAGTAGTTCCAACTTCTTTAACTTTTCCATTGTGACTAAATAATTTACCATCAATAAAGTGAGCTATTTTTCCATTCATTAAGACAAGTGTATTGATGTCTTGAACATTCTTAAGTTCATCATTAATGTAATCACTAGCTGAAACTAAATATCTGTATAAACCTTGAGCAGGCATGAATACATCTGGTTTAAGAACTTTTACAAGTGAAACTAAATCATCTCTTGTAGGTCTTACGTAGAAGAACATTTTTTCACTAATATCAAATAGGTTGTGTGTGATTTTAGCTATTTCATCCATTGTTTGTGCATAATCAGACTCAAGACCATTAACTGGTGGAGCCAACATAATTACAGTGTCACTAGGTTTGATTTTTAAATAAACGTCATTATTTTCTGTAATTCTATTGAAACGTGAATAAAGTCTTTCAGTTGATGCAGTAATTAAAACAATAGCATTTGAATGCTTATTAATTTGTCTGTGGTCAATTAGTTTTGGTAATGGCACTACTGTTGAGAATTTAGAAATTAAATCTAATAAATCAGCATATGTCTTTCCATATGGAACTACTGGCTTATTGTATTTGATTGCTAAATCTAAAACTTGTTGCAATGTAACCATTTCTTCACCATAGGCACCAATAATTATTTTTTCATCAGGATTTGCTTTCTTGAAAATATCATCAAGTTCGGTATATGCATTATATTTTTCAATCCCTCTACCTGAAACATTTGATTTACCAGCATCTGAAACGATAGCCACAATTTTTCTACCTTCAAAGTATTTTGCAAGTAATGGGAAGTAAACTTTTCCATAAATTCCTAAGTTACCTTCAACATAGTTAAACATAAATAAGTAGTCACCTGTTTTAGTTTGGAAGTTGAATCCAATGTTTCCAGGCATTGAACCTGTTAGTCCAAAAGGAACGATTGTTAAATCACCAAATTGAAGTTTTTGTCTAATAACTTGAACTTGTCCTTTTTTAAGTTGAATATCGTATTTTGTAATTCTGTCAATAACTAAAACTTGATTAAATGCAGAAGTATAGATTTTAAGGTTAGGAATTTTCATTAATAATCAAGGGATTGCACTGAATGTTTCATTCTTAATGTCTGTGATGAATAAACCTTTAATTCTGTCTTTGTTTTTGATTAAATAATCAAAATTTGGAATAAGTGTATTAACACCATTTGACATATTTAAAGGTACCTTAGCACCTGCATTAACTATAAAAATATCATCATTATATTCAAAAACATAACAGTTTTTACCGTTTTCGTCTTGTCCTCCAAGAGCGAAAATATTTACATTTTCCATATTTTTCTCTCTTTCATTATGTATTATGTGTTTTAAAAGTAAGGAATAATTAGTTTGCTAATTAATTTTTTAATTATAGCAAATTGATTTTTTGAGGGTAAAAATAAAAACACCTAATACATAGGTGTTTTAGTAATTAATTACTTAATGCAAATTACTTAACAACGTGTTCTGTAATTTGATCGTTTTCAACAACTAAGAAAGCATCTCCTTGTTGAATTCCGTATGGTTCTAATGCTGAAACAGCATTTTCGTGATCTTGTTTTACAAGTGGGAATAATGATTCTGAATCAACTGAGTTTCATACTGATGAATATGAACCGAATGCATTGATTAATAATGGCTCATTTACAATACCAATAACTGTTGAGTTAGGTCTGAATTTAGCAACTTCTTTTAATAAAGCTCCTGTTCTTGATAAAACAACAACATATTTGTATTTTCCTTCTTGTGCTTTTTGAGCTATTGAGTAAGCGATTTGTGAACGTTTGTTTGATTGATCTGAATTTTTTCAAACTTTTTCTAATTGAATTTCGTAGTAGTTTCTTGAGTAGAATTCTTTTTCTGCTCTTCTTGAAATAGCTGACATTGTTTTAACAGCCTCTAATGGGAATGAACCGTTTGCACTTTCTCCTGAAAGCATTGTTGAGTCAGCTCCTAATTCAACTGCGTAGTAAACGTCTGTAACTTCAGCACGTGTTGGGTGTGGTGAGTTTTCCATTGAGTCTAACATTTGTGTTGCAACGATAACTGGTTTACCAGCTTCACGACATTTTCTAATGAACATTTTTTCATAGTATGGAACATCGTAGTAAGGAATTTCTAATCCTAAGTCTCCACGAGCAACCATAATACCGTCTGATGCTTCAATAATTTCATCAATGTTTACACATCCTAAGTGTGATTCGATTTTTGAGAAGATTTGAATGTGTTTTCCACCGTTGTCATCTAATAATTTTCTTAATTCTTTAACGTTTTTAGCTGAGTTAACGAATGAAGCAGCGACATAGTTAATTCCACTTTGAATTCCAAATTTAACGTCGTTGATGTCTTTTTCAGCTAAGAATGGTAATGAGAAGTCGACACCTGGTAAGTTAACACGTTTGTTTGTTTTTAATTTGTGTGTGTTTTCAGCTTTAACTTTTACGTAGCCATTTCCAACTTCTGTAACTACTGTTGATAATTTACCATCATCAATTAAAACTTGGTTTCCAACAGATAAGTCTTGTGCCATATCATATGCAACTGTGATTTCTGTTGATGTACCTTCATGTGAAAGATATTTATCTTGTGTTGTGTAGATAATCATTTCTGTACCTGATTGCACAACTTGAGCTCCATCTTTCATTTTTCCGATACGAATTTCAGGTCCTTTAGTATCTAACATAAGAGAAACTGGAACTTTTAATTCTTGTGAAACTCTTTTTCCTAATGTAAATTTATTTAATTGTTCTTCGTGTGAACCGTGGCTAAAGTTTGCTCTAATTGTTGTTACACCATTTTGAACTAATGATAATAACATATCATAGTTATCACTTGATGGACCAATTGTAGCAACTAATTTAGTTCTTTTATCAGTAATTTTCATATTGCTCCTAGTAATTAAATATATATTTAAAATATAAACATATTTTACAACATTTTTCAAGTTTTACCTTATGGTAGTTTTTAAATAGTTCTATATTTTTATTCCTATGCATAAGGAATAAAAAACACAATGTGCTAATTGCTAGAACATTGTGTACACAAATAATTTATTAAGCTTGTTGATTTAAAAATGAAACATCTTGACTAAGTTCAATTGTATTATCACTTGTTAATGCAAATACAGATTTAGCAGTTAAATCATCTTTTGTGGCTTTTAAAAGGTTTTGATTGAATACTAAATGAACATTTAATGTGTTATCTGTAATTGTAATTGTTGATTGTGCTCAATCTATCGCTACTAAATCATTGACTTGTAAATCAAAGTTAGCTTTGATAAATTCAGGTTTAGTTTCTTCATTTAAAGTTGCTACATAATCGTTCAATGCTTGAATAGATGAGTAGTTAGCTTTTAATTTTTCTTCACTTAATGTAAGCGATTTAGTAATTAATGTTGAATATTTATTATCTGCAGCAACTGTTGCAAATCCTGTTAACTCATAAACATATTGTTCTGCAGCTTCATTTTCGCTATTTAGTTTCTTAAATTGTAAATATAAAGTTCCTGTTTCATCATTTGTATATGATGTAAATTCGATGTTTGACATAGTGTAGAAGATATTTTCAGTTGTTGCATCATCATTATAAACAAATGTAAATGATTTACCTGTGTCAGTTTTAGCAGCTTGTTCTGAAGTCATTACATTTTGAGTTTTAAGTTCTGTTAATCATTTATCTTTGTTTCAATTTGTATCACCGATTTGATGAATTGGAGAACTAGCGAATTCTGAAGCTAAATGAGTTGTTTTATCTAATGAACCTGTTGAAACTAATGAATAATTTTCAATTGTCGGTCTAACAGCATCTAAGAATGATAAATCAACAGTAGTATCAACTTTATTATTCTCTTCTAAATTAAACACTGATTGTGCACTTAAATTTTCTTTTGTAGCAGCTAATACATTTAAGTTGTATGAAATACTTAATTTCATTATTTTGTCCTCAAATGTCACTTGCAGACTGCTTCAATTAAAATCAGTCAATTTAGATGATTCTTTTGTTGAGAAATGATTTTTAATAAATTCAACTTTTTTATCTTGCTCTAAGGCTTCAAAGTGTGTTTTTAACGCGTCTGAAGATTTGAATTCTTTAAATAATTTTTCAGTATCAGCAGTTAATGTAGCAATTGTTAAATTAGCATATGGATTTTTAGTAGTTAATGTTGCAAAACCAGTTAATTCAAAAATGTGAGTTTTAACTGTATTTGAATTTTTATCTTTAACTAACATTTTAAGCAATAATGTACCTGTTAAATCGTTTGCATATGAAACAAATTCAATTTTATAACCTTGATCTTTGGCTTCTTGAGCAATCGCATTAAATACCATTCCATTGCTTGCTGCTAATTCAAATGATTTAATATTATCAACTTGATTTTTATCACTTTCAGTTTGGATTTTAGCAACTGTAAGTTCTTTAATTCAAGCTGAATTATCTCATCTTGTTCCATTAATAGGAACTAATGGATTTGTTACATATTCAGAAGCTAAATGTTTATCTTTAGTTAATGAACCAGTAACATTTAGATTAAAATCTGCATAATCTATATTAGTTTTTTTCTTTGATTGTTTAACCAATAATGCTGATGTAGCTGCTATTCCACCAAGAACAACAACTGAACCACCTAAAAGTAATAATGGTTTTAATGTTTGTTTAGTCAATTTCATTTTCATCTCCTGAAAGAGTTTGTGTTAAATCATCACTAAGTTGCTCAATTCCCACTTTTTTTTCTGAAGAAACTAAGAAATACTCAAAGTTTCCAAGTTCATTACGTAAGCTTTTAATGTGATTTAATAGTTGGTTTTTGTCTTTTTGTTTAAGTTTGTCAGTTTTTGTGAAAACTAACTTAAAGTTTATATTATTTGATATTAAAAAATTTAATTCAGGAACGTCTGTATTAGTAATTCCATGTCTAGAATCAATTAATAAGTAAACACATCTAAGGTTTTTTCTTTCTATTAAATATTCATAAATCATCTTCATCATTTTATCTTTTTGAGTTTGCGAAATTTTTGCGTAACCATAACCTGGTAAGTCAACTAAAACTGCTCCAAATTCATTTTCAAAATAGTTAATTAATTGTGTACGACCTGGTGTCTTAGATGTTTTTGCTAATTTCTTATTTTCAACAATTGCATTGATTAATGAACTTTTTCCGACATTTGAGCGACCTCAAAAAGAAACTTCATAATTTGGATGTTCGTATCAATTTGTCCTGTTTGTAGATGATTTAATAAATTTAAACATTGTCCTAAATTCCTTTTTTGTTTTGTTTTGCTTTTTCTATTTGTTCTTTATGCTGTTGTCTGATTTGAGTTGAAGAAATATTTGATTTATCATAATCGGGCATTATTATGATTGTTTCAAGATTATTATTTAAAGCATTATTTGCTGTAGCTAATTTGAGTTCATAATTAAAGTCAATTTGATTTCTAGCACTACGTACAAGTCATTTTGCATTTAATTGATGAGCTAAATCAGCTGTTAAATCAAAGTAGTTTTTTAAGACAACTACTTTATCGTTTTCTTGATATTTATTTTTAATTGATTCAAAATTTTCTTCAATTCTTTCAATATTATCTTTATCAGGATTGTAAGTTACAACAACATAAAGTTTGTCAAAAATCTCAGTAGCTTTTTGCACTATTGATTCGTGACCTTTATGAAATGGATCGAATGATCCAGGAAATAAAGCTATTTTAGTTTTGTTCATAAATTTTAATTGCATTTCTTGCAATAACTAATTCTTCATTTGTTCTAATTACATAAACTGGAACTTCTGAATCAGGTGCAGAAATTAAAGCGAATTCACCGATTGGTCCATAGTTAACTTCTGAGTTTAATTTAATGTTTTTGAAGAATAATTTATCTGCAATCATTTGTCTAATAATAGGTGTGTTTTCTCCAATTCCAGCTGTGAAAACAAGCGCATCTGGTTTACCACCAATTTTGTTTGCATAAACTGCTACATAGTCAGCAATTTTTTGTGAGTAAAGTTCAAGTGCAAATTGTGCATCTACATTTCCTTTGTTTGCTGCAGCACAAATATCTCTCATATCTGAAGAAATTGTAGAAACACCTAAAAGACCACTTTGTTTATTTAAAATATCTGTGAATTGATTGATATCTAAACCTGATTGGTTCATAACAAATTGATGAATTGAAGGGTCAATGTCACCACTTCTTGTTCCCATCATTATTCCAGCTAATGGTGTAAGCCCCATTGATGTGTCAAATGATTTTGAATCCTTAACAGCACATAATGAACCACCGTTTCCTAAGTGCATATTAACAAATGTTACAGTTTCTTTATCTAAGATTTGAGCAAGTTTTTCTGTAATGTATTGGTGTGAAATTCCGTGAGCACCATATCTTTTGATTTCGTATTTTTCTACTAATTCTTTTGGTAATGCATATGAGCTATTTACTTTGTTAATTGTTGTATGGAATGCTGTATCAAAGTCACCTGATAATTTAGCGTGTGGGAAAACTTTTCTAAATCCATAAATTGATTGCACTGCTCCTGGGTTGTGTAATGGTGCATAAATTGAAACTTTATCTACAATATTAATTACTTCTTCTGTGATTTTAGCTGTATTGTTAAAGTATGTACCACCTTGAACAATTCTAAATCCAATGTATTCAATTTCTTCTGGTTGGTGGATTAGGTTAATTTCTTCCATTAATTCATATAATTTGTTAACAGCAACTTCGTGATTTGGCATTGCTACTGTTTTTTCAAATTTTTGACCATTGAATTTAATTGAAATAGCTCCCTCAGGTAATGTAATTCTTTCAGCAATACCACTAGCGATTAATTCTAATGATTCTTTATCAAATAAACTTAATTTAATTGAGCTACTTCCTGCATTGATTACTAAAACTTTTTTATTCATTATTACTCCTTGTTTGTGTTTAAAATCGAAATAAGAATTGTTCCTATTATATCTTTTGTCGTTGCTCCTCTTGATAAGTCAGCAACAGTTTGATTAAATCCTAAAACAAAAGGACCATACGCATTGAATTTACCTAACTGCTGAATAAATTTGTAAGATATATTAGCTGAATTTAAATCAGGAAACACAAATACATTAGCATCTTGGTAATTGAATAAATCTTTTTTCTCTCTTATTTTGTTATTTAACGCTGCATCAACTTGAACTTCACTTGCATACACATTTTCGTGTGGATATTTTTCTGAAAACAATTTTGCTGCATTTGACATTTTTAAAGCTTGTTCACTTGAGTTTGAACCATTTGTTGAAAACGACATAAATGCACCAGTTGGTTTATCGAGAACTTTTTTGCTAAAGTCCATAGCATTTTTAGTTATATCAACTAATTGTTCTTCAGTTGGTTCGATAATAAAAGAAGGGTCAGAAACTACATAAGTTTGTGTTTTTTTATTAAGCACCATTGCTGATGAAATTGTGTTTGTTGTTTTATCTAAAACTCTTAGAGCACTACGATAAAATGATTTTGAAGTTGTGTTATATCCACCCACAACAACGTCATATTTTTGTGTTTTAGCAATGTACATACCAATGATGTTTCTAGTGTTTGAATCAAACTCAAGGTCAAGTTGATTTAAATCTAAATTAGGTTGTTTTTTTAATCTAGATTGTATGTAGTTTTGCTTAACTTTTTGAATTTGGTCAAATGAGACAAAAACATCATGTTTATCATTTGAGTTTTTAAATGACAAGTAGTTGATTATGATGTTTTTATTGAGCATTAATTTGTTTATTCAGAACCTTTGAGAAGGTGAATAAGTATCTATTAAAAGCACTGTGTATTGGTGCTTTTTGTGTTTAATTTTTCAAAATATTGAGTGTAAAAGCATAGTATCCTTTTTAGTTTGTTATATTATACCAATAGTTTAGTTTTATGTTAATTGTATATAACTAAGTTATTTAGTGTTAAATAAAAAAATATCAGTTTAAACTGGGACACTAAAAATGGACAGAAGGTTTAATTAGACATAACAACACCTCAATGATGTTGGGGTGTTTTTCAATCTAATGTTGATTGAATTCTTTCATTATTGTATCAAAAAATAAACT
>NZ_JBLWID010000016.1:0-19131 GCF_048381515.1 Mycoplasma sp. 4463 | reverse complement strand
ACTATAATAGTATTCATTTTTTATTATTTTATTAAAGTAAGCTTTTTAGTTTTATAATTTAAATACATAAGTAATTTAAAGTGAATTAGAGGTATTGATGAAGAATAATAGAAGAACAGTAAATAAAAAAGAAAATTACATTTTTAATCAAGGTTAATGACAATGAATTCTACAGGAGTTTGAACAATTTTTATTCTATGAATTGTTATTGGGGTTTTATTAACTCTATCTTCTCTGATTATATTTTACTGTTTCTATTTACCAATAGGTAGAAATTTTAGCAAAGTTGAGAACTGCAGGTGAAAGCAATTAAAATATTGAAATCGCAATAATGCAACAATTAATAAAAAGTATTTAGATGGTTTTATAGCATTAAAAACCTTATACAAAAGATATGAAACATCATTGTCAATTCTTTCATTTTTTAGCTTAATTTATTTTCTAATCTCTTTATCATTCTTTTTTGCATGAATCTATCCTCCTAGTAATTTTCTTAAAAAAGAGGAATCAGATATCGGTTTTCCATTTCCTCTTGTATGGTTTGTTGTATCATCTATACCATTTGGAAGTTGTTTCAGTATCTCTAGAAAACGTTATTTTTTCATAAAATATTCTAGTTATTGAAATGATTTTTTAAAACAAATAACCAATAATTTTAAAGATATAAATTGAACTTATGAATGTGAGTTATTCAAAAAAGATAACAATTTAAAAATAAAAAATAAAGTTGATATTAACTTAGAGAAGTTAAAAATAATTCCATCATGAGATGTAGATGCAAGTGATAATAATTTTGAAAATAAAAAGAAAACCAAGAAAAAGTATTTTTACATAAATAATACGTGACGCATTTATAAGAATGCAGAAGACATAGGTTATTTCTTGTATAACTTTGATGACATTGAAGAATTTGTAGGAAACGACAATAAAGAAATTTATAAAGATATCTACTATTACTACATTAATGAAATTGAACAAAAACGCAATAAAAAAATAAAGAGAAAATCTAATTCAATTTAACCTGAAGCACCACAGGAGTGGTGTTTTTGTTTTTGGTAAAAGAAAACCACCTGTTTTCACAAGTGGTGTAATAGTATATAAATTAGTTTGATTTTTGAATACGTGGACGAACAACGTGGTAAGGCATTAAAGCGATGAAACGTGCTCTTTTAATTGCATTAGCAACTTTTCTTTGGTGTTTAGCACATGTTCCAGTTGCAGCTTTAGCTTTAATTTGTCCTGTTGCCGTTACATATTTGTGTAATAAATCAACGTTTTTGTAATCAACATATGTCATTTTGTTATCACAGAATTCACATGATCTTCTTCTGTTAATAAAACCTTTTTTGTTTTTGTAAAAAGCCATTCTTATCTCCTTAATTTAAATCCTCAGGTGCTGCGAAAAGATCTTCTAAATCATGTAATTTAGTAGCACCGGTTTTTGGATTAGTATTTTCAAATGTAGCATTCGCAGGTTTATTACGATTCACATCACTTTGTGATGCTTTATAAGTCGGAGTATACGTTTGGGGCGCAGACACCGGAGAAGGAGTTGCGTTTAAAGAACCACCACGAGCTTCTCTGACACTTTTTGACTCTAGAGCGACGATTTGATCTGCAGTAACATCTAACGTTCTTACTATTTGGTTTGTTTGGTTACTGTGATATTGATTTGAATGTAAAGACCCTTCAACTAAAACAAGAGACCCTTTATTCAAATATCTCGCTATGAACTCGGCATTTGATCTTCAAGCAACAACTGGGATAAAGTCAGTAACTTCATTTTGTTGTGCTGAAAAGTTTCTTCTATTAACTGCCACTGTGAAACGTACGTATGGAACACCTTGTGATGTATGTGCTATCGCATTATCTGATGTTATACGGCCTACTATTGTAATTTTATTAAACATAATACCCCCTGTGAATAACTAAACTTTTAAGCATTTAATTATTCAGATGCTTTTGCTTTAACTGTTCTTGTACGAGGTTTTGAAACTTTTTCTTCTGCTGATGCAGCTGATTTTCTTGTTCTACGTACTGGTTTTTTAGTTTCTTTAACAGATTCTTTTCCGTTAAGACCTTTTTCTGTGTCTAAATTAATTACTAAAGCTCTTCAGATATCTTTAATAATATTTGAACGACGTGTAAATTCAGCAATGTCTGAACCTTTAGCATTAACAAATGCTAAAACGTATTGTCCGTGTTTTGACTTGTTGATTTCGTAAGCTAATTCATTTCTTTCAAGTTTTTCAACTTTAGAAATGTTTTCTTTTCCAAAAACTTCGTTTAATAAGTCAACTAAAACTTGAACGTCTGCTTTTGGACTAACGATTGACATAATTTCGTATTTTTGCATTTTCTCTCCTTATGGTCGTTTCTGGGCTAAAAATCTTATAGCCAAGGAGTATCTTTATATACTCTTGTATATTATACAAGAGTGTCAAAATCTAACCAAAAACTTTTAAGACTATTACACACCTTTAAAAATATTTTTTACACCTAGCACACTGGTTAATTTAGTAAATTTTAGTTTTTCCGTGTCAAATTAAGCAAAATTTGAATTTTTAAACTATTTAAATGCAATTTTTTAATTATTTAATATAATTAAACAAATAATTTACTAAGGAGAATTTTATGATTAATGTTAATGAATTTAAACCAGGTATTACTTTCCAAGATGAAGGTGAAATTTTTGTAGTTTTAGATGCTCAACACTCAAAACAAGGACGTGGACAAGCAAACGTTAAAGCTAAAGTTAAAAACTTAAGAACAGGTTCAACAACCATAAAATCATACACGGGTGGAGATAAAGTTAAACCAGCTCACATCGATAAAAGAAAAATGAACTTCTTATACTCAGATGGAGAAAACATTATTTTAATGGATAATGAAACATATGAACAAGTTGAAATTCCTGTTACAGTAGTTGAATGAGAATTAAACTTCTTAAAAGAAGGTTCAGAAGTTCAAATTAGAAAATTTGAATCAGAAGTTTTAGATATCGAATTACCTGCTCACGTTGATTTATTAGTTACAGAAGCACCTGATGCAGTTAAAGGTAACACAACAACAAACCCTCAGAAAAAAGTAACTGTGGAAACTGGTTTTGAATTAGAAACACCTATGTTCATTAAAGAAAATGACGTTATTTCTGTTTCAACAGAAACTGGAAAATACGTTGGAAAAGCAAATAAATAATGAATTGAATTAATGTATCTTACAATTCAAATCAAAATTACATAGTTCAAGAAAGTGCAATTTTAGACGTTGTAAACATTGCGCTTAGTTCATACAAAAATATTAAAGCTTCAAACTCAATTAGATTAAGTTTTGACGATAAACATTCAAACGTTGAAATTTATGTAGATATTAAAATTAAAAACCAAAAAAATAAAGAACCATATTCAACAATTAAAGAATTAATCACACAAATTGAAAATGGTGTGAAATCTTTAATTGATAAGAAACCTAAAAACGTTCAAGTAGTGTTATTAGATTTTTATTAATGAGAAGAACTTATAAAGATTTGAATAAAAACTCTTATGCAATATACAGAAGAGTTTTTATTAACGAAGTTCGTGCTGAATTAAATAAAAAACAAAACGTCAAGTCATATGAGAAAAAAAACAAATACACTGTTGAATATTTTTTACAATTAAACAAATTACTAAAGGAATTAGAAACAGACAAAATTCCAGATCAATATTTACCTGAAAATAGATTTGTGTTCAATAGACTAAAGAAAAAATATTTAATGAATAAATATTCAAAATGATTTATTCTTGGTGGAATTAGTTTTGTTCTAGTTATTATAGGTATTATTCTACTAGCTGCATTTAAAATAATTTAACTTGAAGGAGGTGTCGTGATTGGATTGAAAAAGTCTTTTAGAGTTTTAAAAGCAAAATTTAATTTATTTGATTGAAAAGATTGAATTACATTTTCAATAGGTTTAACTTTAATTCTTACTTATTTAGTTGTAACCTTACTTGAATGACACTTCAGAAGCATTGCAGTTGAAAAAGCATTCTTAGAAGTTAAAGGGACATTAGATGAATCTAATGTTGATAGTGCTAAACTTCAAAAATTAATTTACCCTAATGCGACCTTACTTTTCTGAGGTGGATCAACTTACTGATTTACATTTATGTCTAATGTGCTTATGGGTGTAACAATGTTCTTATATCCTTTTTATAGAACATCTAAAAAAGCACAAAGATTTTACTTTGCTTCAATGGTCTACATTATTATTGTAGTCGCAGTTTATTGAGGTGGTGTAGCAACTGACCCAACACTAATGAGTGACTCACAAACTTTTGAATGAGTTAAAACATCAATTATGCACGGTGCTGCTCCATTCTTGGGACTTTTAACTCTTGTTGGATGAGAAAGAAAACGTATCAGAATTTCAAATGCGTCAATTTGAAGTTTTATGATTTATCCAATTGCTTACTTATTTTTCACATTTGCAATTTATGCATTTGGGTACAAATTTATGCAATTTGGAGGAACTGAATTAGAACGTGGTGTTGCTATTTATTCAGTTGTTTCATATTTACATCCATTTAACTACAAAGGTAATTCAACATTGGTTATTGTAGTTTTAGACATTATGCTTTTACTCTTTGCTATGTTTTCAGCACCTGCTTTAGGATTCTTCTTAAGAAAAGTACTCAGAATCCTAAAACCAGGTCAAAAAGCGCTTCCTAAAATTTACTTTATTTCTCCAAAAGTACGTGAAGCAATTAGACTTAAAAAATTACAATTAAACAAACAAAGAGAAGAATACAAAGCTAAAAAACAAAAAGTAAAACAACTAAGAAAAGAACAAAAACTTAATAAGCAAAAATAATTTAACAACAAACTATTTGCTGTAGTTTGTTTTATTATACAGGTGGTAAAAATGCACAAAGATAAAAAAACCTATATTGCATCTTACTTTGAAAAAACTAAACAAATCTTAGAAACTTTTAAACCTAACAATAAGATTGTTATGCAATTTTTTCAAAGAAAAGACAACTCAATTTTATGTGGAATTAATGAAGTTCTTGCTCTTTTAGAAGAACAAACAGACACATCAAAATACACAATTAAATACTTACCTGAAGGTTCAAAAATTAATAATTTAGATATTGTTTTACAATTAGAAGGACACTATCAAGATTTCGGTATTTGAGAAGGTATGATTGATGGTATTTTAGCTAGAAATACATCAATTGCTACAAACGCTTACCACTGTGTGCAAGCTGCAAAAGATAAACAAGTTATCTTTATGGGAGACAGAGCAGACCACTACATTAATCAAGAAATGGATGGTTATGCAGTTAGAGTTGGTGGAATTAAAGCTGTTTCTACATTAGCTCAAAAAGATCAAAACGAAGTTAATGATGAAAATGTTTTTGGCAGTATGCCTCACGTTTTAATTCAAGGTTTCGCAGGTGACACAGTCGCTGCAACTAAGGCTTATCATAAACTTTTCCCTAAAAATAAACTTATAGCTCTTGTAGACTATCATAATAATATTATTAGTGAATCTCTTAAAGTTTGAAATGAACTCGGAAATCTTGTTTGAGGTGTTAGAATCGACACTTCAAAGAATATGATTGACCATATGTTTGATAATGATGAAGAAAAGCAATATGGAGTTAATCCGGAACAAATTAAAAGATTACGTGAAGCATTAGATAAAGCTGGAGCAACTAACTATAAAATAGTTGTTTCATCCGGATTTAATGCAGAAAAAATAGAATTATTTGAATCATTAAATGTTCCTGTAGACTATTATGGAGTTGGTCAAAGCATTTTCAAACTTAACAATTCTTTCTCAGCTGATGCAACTATTTTAAATGGGAATCCTGAAGCTAAAGAAGGAAGAGGGTACAGAGAAAATCCTAATTTAATAGTTTACAAGTCAGATAAATAATTTATCAGCTTTTAAAGCTGATTTTTTTATACAAAAAAATATCCCTGATCAGGATATTTTAAATATCATTCTTATATGAAATTTTAACATTAGCCTTTTTAATTGTAAGTGGGTCTAAATAATCAGGTGCACCTTCATAAATAGTCTTAATGTTATTATTTGTGGCTAAGTTCACAATATTAAAACAGTTTAAAAATACCTTTGTATTGTTTAATTGTTTTGAAATCTTTTCTCCAATTACAATAGCTTGCAGTTTTGTATCGTTGATGATATTGATAAGAGATTTATCAATGGTGTCAATGTATAAAGCTGTAGGTATTTTTTTCTTGTAGTTGTTACTGATTTTTTGTCTTAAATGATATGTGTCAAATGTATTATTGTATGCATAAATAAGACAAATCGGTTTCTTTTCTTCAAGAATGAAGTTAGATTGTAAAAATGTCTCTTGAGATATTTTTATCAATCTCTGCATATTTTTAACATTACCGGTTTCATCAAGTTTTTCAGTATTTTGTGTGATGAAGTCGTATCATTTTTTCTCATATAAGTAATTTAAATGTGGTATTTTTCGAAAGAAGTCAGTTCAATATTTATCTTGGTCGTCTTTAGTTATTTTTTGCAATGAGTTGATTACAATGTTTGAAGCTTTTTTAGTTTCATAAACAAAGATGTTTGTGCTCTTAATTGTTGCATTTTTAGAACTTAAAGTATTATTTCATTGCACATATTCATTTAATCTCTTAACAAATTCTGTGAATTTAGGATCTTGAGAAATTGTTGCAGGAATATTTGAATATGTTGATTTTGCTTTAGGATTAATCGTTAAATTAAATAATGAGAATTTGACTTTATTGATTAATTT
Source organism: Mycoplasma sp. 4463 (assembly GCF_048381515.1). NCBI lineage: Bacteria > Bacillati > Mycoplasmatota > Mollicutes > Mycoplasmatales > Mycoplasmataceae > Mycoplasma > Mycoplasma sp. 4463. Next base: position 12,346 of record NZ_JBLWID010000016.1, on the reverse strand, counting down.
AAGTTTATCAGCTTTATTATTTAGTTTATTTTCGTTAATTAATGAAGCACATAAGAAGAATTTATTAATCATCCTATTATCATTAATTTCATTAATCATTTTAAGATACTTTTTGTGTCCAAATTTTGACAATTTATTCTTAACAATAAACAGAATTCCATCAATAATATAGAAAGGTGTTTTTGATATTGAAATGTTTAAGTTATCAAAAATTGATTTAATTTGGATGCTGTCAAATTCTTTGTTTATAAAGTAAGGTTTAAATGCAAAAGCTAAAACAGAATGTTTGTTGTTTTTGAAGTTTTTTTGTTCGAATTCTTTTAATGATTGCTCTGAATTATGATGATTAAATTTGTATTTAAGTTGATTTTTTTCTCACTTAATTGTACAAATGAATTTTTTATTTTCAATAGGTTTGATTTTAAGAATATATGATGAATTAAGTCTTTTATTTGATTTATCAAGCAAGTAAGCTATTTTTTCAAATAACGTAAGGTTTGATGTGTTAAATTCTGGATTCAGTTTAATTTCAAAAGAAGTTTTAACTGAATCACTAACTAAGTCAAAGAATTCATTTAGTTTTTTTCTACTTCCTTCATCTAGGAAGCTAAAAAAGGTTTGTAATGTAATGAAATTAAATGTTCTGAAACCTAATTTTTTAGCATCAAATAAAGTTGATAATGCTTGATTTCTTTTTGAAAATCTAAGAACTTTTTTATTAACTGAATCAATTTCAAACAAAATTATTCCAGCTGTTGATCTTATGTAATATAAGTAAATAATTAATCAAAATCCCATTAATAATACAAAGAGTAATATTAATGAGATTATTGAAATTGCAATAATAGCTGTTAAATTCATTATCTTGTGATTACTTTGATTGAAGGGTGATTTTTATTAAGGGTTCTTATTTTTCTATCTTTAATGAAGTCGATAACAATTTCTGTTCCTTTAACTTCAACAACTTCACCTTCACCGAACATAACGTGAGAAATAATGTCACCAACTACAACGTTGTTGTTTGTAGGTGTTTCATCATCAGGTGAGAATGTAGGATCATCAAATTTTCTTCCGTGGTAGTTGATAATAAAGTCTGAAATATCAACTCCCATTTCTCCAATAAATCTCGAAGGTTTCTTATCAATATCAGATGAAATAAGTTTTCCACGTGAGTCACTTAGGAATAAACGTTGTTTTGCTCTGGTTACTGCAACATAAGCTAAACGTCTTTCATCTTCTAATGTGTCGTTGTATTTATCAATTAATGGAGATGATGATTGTTTTTTATTTTTCTCTCTATCTAAAGCACGCTTGTTAGGGAAAACTCCTTCAGACATACCGATAACAAAAACGTTATCAAATTCTAATCCTTTAGCAGAGTGAATCGTCATAAGTGAAACGTAGTTAGAAAGGTTATCATATTCATCTTCAATTGATGTTAATCCAACTTCGTTTAAGTAGTCAATAGCAGACTTATCTGGATTGTTGCTTTCTCAGTTTTGAATTGAGTTAATTAATTCCTTAACGTTATCAATAGCTGACCCTCTAAGGTTTTTATTCATTTCGATGTGTTCATAGTATTTGATTTCTTCAAGGAATTTATTCAAAGTTAAGCTTATTTTATTTGTTAATAAAGCTTTTTGGTATTTACGAATAGTTGATAAGAATGGGAAGATTGATTTAACAATTAATTCTTTTGAGATAGGTAGAATTTTAATATCTCTAATCATTATGTTGAATAAACTATCGTGAATGTTTTCTGCGTAGTCTTTAAGTTTTTTAAGAGTAGCAGGACCGATTCCTCTATTAGGAACATTAATAACACGTTCGAATGAAATATCATCATTGGGGTTTGCTAAAACTTTCAAGAATGCAAGTGCATCTTTAACTTCAGCACGTTGGAAGAATTTAATTCCATTAAAGATTTTGTAGTTAATGTTTTCTGCAATAAGTGCATCTTCAATTGGTCTTGATAAGTAGTTTGCACGATATAAGATTGCAATTGATTTTAATTGTTGTTTTTGTTTCTTAAGTTCATTAATTTTTTGAACTACTCATCTAGCTTCAGCTTCTGAATTGAATCCGTGGTAGTACTCAATTTCTAAACCTTCTTCGTTTTCTGTAATTAAATTTTTATGAACACGGTTTGAGTTATGAATAATAAGATTGTTAGCTGCATCTAAGATTTTCTTACTTGATCTGTAATTTGTATCAAGCACGATTGTTTTAACATTTTCAAAATCTTTATCAAAGTCTAAGATTAAGTTAACATCAGCACCACGTCAGTTGTAGATTGTTTGGTCAGGGTCTCCAACAATTGTAAAGTGTGTATTTGAACCAATGATTTGTTTAATAACTTCATATTGAAGTTTTGATGTATCTTGAAATTCATCAACAAGCATATATTCAAATAATTTCTTAAGTTCTTCAACTACTTCAGGGTGTGTATCGAATAAAAGTTTTGTAAAGATGATTAAGTCATCAAAGTCAACAGCACCTTTTGAAGTTAATTCGTTTAAGTAATCTTGATATACAACTGCAAGGATGTGTTGAGGTGACTTGTTTAGCATTTTTGCTAATTCAGGTCCTGATTGAATTTGGAAGTTTTTAGCTCAAGAAATGTACTCAATCATTGTTTTATAACTAATATCGTGAGATGTGATTCCTCTTTTTTCATAAATACCTTGAAGTATTTGGATTTTGTCAGGGTCATCTACGATAATAAAGTTTTCTCTAAATCCAATTAATTTACTTTTTCTTCTTAATAATTTTGCACAAAATGAGTGGAATGTTGAGATTTTAAGTTGATCGCTATCAACTGATTTTGAACAATATTGTAAAACACGTTCTTTCATTTCATTTGCAGCTTTATTTGTAAATGTTAAAGCTAAAATGTTTTTGTAGCTTACACCTAAGTCATTAATTAAGTAAGCTATTTTTCTTGTAAGAACTCTAGTTTTACCTGAACCAGCACCTGCGATAATTCTTAAAGGTGAGTCAAAATATTCAACAGCTTCACGTTGCTGTTCGTTTAAGTCACTTAATAAATCAGGTTTAATTAATCCCATAAATTCTCCTCCTTATTAACGTAACGATATTTACGTCCTTTATTATAGAAAGGTAAAAGCACAATTTCTTCTTCAAGCACTTGTTGTATTTCCTTATCTTCGACAATTCTTGTATTAAACATTAAGTCAAGTAATGTTAGTTTTTTCTTGTAAAAAATTAACATTGTGTAACCTATTGTGTGAATTGCTAATCATGCAGTCATTAGTGCAGATATAAATGCACTGGATGAATTAAATTCATTTGTTTTTTCAAATTCCTTGATTGTCATTTCTTTTTGAAGGCACATCGGAATAATTGTGAGTAAGAAGATAACTTGCAACATAAATATTCCTATTATGTTTCTTTTGAAAATGAGTTTATAACTAAACTGCTTTGAATTTGTATCTATGAGCTTGAGTTTAAATAGTTTCATCCCAAGTGTTTTACCTTTTAGTAATAAAGGTAAAATCAAGAAATAAACATTCATTCAAACGCAAACTAAGACAACAGAAACAATTCTGTGATTTAATGTTTGATTAGCGTGATCAAGCATTATCAAGAAGATAACTGTAGAAAATGCTATAAACAAAAAGTTGTCGAAGACATTTGAAAAAAACCTCTTAAAAAAAGATGCATTTTTATACATTTGTACTTGATTACAATTTGAATTGTAAATTCTCCTTTATATATATTTTTAATATATATAAATTTTAGCACATCTATTGATAAATAAAATTTTTAGTAATTTTATGGTGCATTTTTGACTTTTTGCATTAAAAAACCATATGAGAAAACTCATATGGAAAGTTAATTATTCAAGTCCTTTTAATAATTTATCTGCCTTTAATTTAGAAAATTTAGTTTTTAGTAATTTAGTTTCATCATTATCAAGTAGAACATAATAGTTGGTTGTTAAAAATGTTTTAAAATCTGGTGTATCTTCGATTTTCTTAATTATTTCAGCGTGCTTATCGTTTAGGAATGAACTACGTTTTTCGCTAACTTCATCATCTTGAACATTGAATAATTTATAGAAGAAGTAGTTTGCTTTTAAGAAACCTGAAAGAAGTAATTTTAAGAAGTAGTATTTTGCGTATTCTAATTCTTCATTAATTTTTAAATTCTGATTCTTTGCTATTTGTTTAATTATGTCAAATGATTTAACATAATTTTGTGTGTTCAATCAAATGTCTGATGAAATAAAATCTCTTTTAACCTTATAGTCAAGGTATTTATATTTTTTAGCGTTCATCAAAAGACTGTATGTAACTTCAATACACATAATTGAATCGTTTGAAATTTGAGGTCTATATTTAATGAATTTTTTAATTAATGATTTCTTGAAAACTTTGTTGAAGATGAAAGGGAAACTATACGCTAATGGTAATGAATTTTTAGTTAAATCAAACATTTGGCTCATTTCAGCTCTTTCTTTTGGTTTGAATCTAACTGAACCGATTAGTTTTGGTTTGAATTCTAAAACATCAACATTTCAACGTTGTGCTTGTTCTAAAATGTTTTCAACATAACTATCTCTAAATGTTGAATCTGCATTTAAAACAGTAATAAATTCACCTTTTGCAACTCTAAATGCACTAATTAAATTGTGTTGATATGAAGTGCTTTTTGTGTTGAAAATCATAATAAGTCTGTTACCGAAAAATTGGTAGTAATCTTTAGCAACTTTGAAAATTGCTTTTGAGTTTTCAGTTAAACAAAGAATAACTTCAAAGTTTTGTGCACTTTGATCTTTTAATCTTTCTAAGTATTCTCTTACTTTTTCAACTGAGTTATTTTTTAATGAAATTAATGATAGTCTCATCTTACACCTTCTTGTCTTAAATTTATATTTATATAAATTTTAACACATTCAGAGAATAAAAAAACAAGGCGTTTAAGCCTTGCGCATTGGATTAAAACTAAATGATGTATCCTAATCCTAATAAGATTGTTAACACGATTAAGATTGAGTATCCTAAAACAATTAAGAAAATTGCTAAAAGACTAGCTCTTGAACGTGTTGTAACAACTTGACCTTCACCTGAAACAACACCATCTGATAATACAGATTCAAATACTAAGAAGTGTTGTCTTTGAGCTTCTTCACCTAAGAAGATTGAGTAGTCGTAGCTGTCTTTTTTAACAAATCCAACGTGTAAGTTGTTGAATAATACGTATGAAGTTTTTTGTGCTAAAGTAATGTTTCCAACTAATTCACATACTGAGTAAACTTCAGTTTCAGCATTAAATTCGATTTCTTCGCTTCCTTTAACTTTGTCAGCAAATTCTTGCATTGCTTTAGAAATAGTAGCAACAATAGCAGCTAATAATTCTTTGTATTCTTCATTTCCTTTAACATCTTTTTTAAGAGCTTTAGCAGCTTTTAAAACATTTTCAAAGTTTGTTTCAATACGTTTGATGTCTTCTATTGATGTTAATGTTTCTGGTAATGAAGCAGCTGTTAAACGAAGTTTTCTAGCGTAGATTGCTAATACTTTGATTTGTTCAGAAATCATTAAGTCTCTAATGTATGCATATTCTGTAATTTTATCTTCACACACTGGTAAAACTTCAACTTCTTTTTCTACAAATTTTTCAACTAAAACTTCTTTTGTAACTGAGTTAGCTAATTTTTCTTGAAGTTCGTTAACTTCTTTTTCTAATTGTTCTTTTTTGCTTAATTCATTTTGTAATTTTTCAATTTCTAAGTCTTTAGCAGATTTTTTTCTTTCGTAAACGTAATCATCATCAGCTGGGAAGTATGTTTCGTGATCTTTAATGATTTTGAAATCAACTACTTCTTTGAAGTTTCTTTTAGCTGCTTTGTCATCACGTTTCATTGATTTTGGATCAATAGCTAATTCTTCTACTGTTTCTTCGTAATCTAAACCACCGTCGAATTTATCAACGTTAAGTTCGAATTCAGGAATGATATTTCCTTTTGAATCTTCATCATTAAATTCGATAACGATTCCCCCTCAGATTTTTTTATCTGTTTGGAATCAAGTTGCACACTCGTAACCTAATGATAAGAATCAGGTCATAGCGTCTTTACGAGTTTTGAATAGAGCTAAAGGACTTTCAACTTTTGGGTGTTTAAGAGCTCAAGGGTAGTTTTTATCCTTGTTAGGTCTATATAAACATTGTAAACGTTTCATATATCTCCTTTGTTTAAATAAGTAATTTTGTATAACGTTATATAAAATAAACTTTCGTTCCTCTTAATTATAAATGCTTTTTATAAATAATGATGATATATTTGTCTACTTCTATCCCTATAATTTAGGGAAAAACGGTATTTTTTTGCTTTTTTTTCGCAAAAATTAAGAAAAAATAGCTATTTTTTTTGATGTTTTCCATAGTGTGTAAGGGATAAACATATTTTGAAATTAATACCAAAGTGTAAAAATCAAATGTGTAACAAAATTCAAAAATTTTTGCTTTTTTCTTTGAATTTCATCAAATTATGATAATAAAAAATAAATTTTTTATTAAGCGTTTAGTGATAAAATTACAATTATGTTAAATAATAGAGAAAATAAAATGAATGATATTGTTAATCACTTGAAGAACTCTGGATTTGTTTTTCAAGGAAGTGAAATTTATGGAGGACTGTCAAATACTTGAGATTATGGACCGCTTGGTTCACTTTTAAAAGATAACATTGAGCAAGCTTGAAAACGTGAATTTGTTATCAAAGAAACTAACAACTACTTAATTGACTCAAAAATTTTAATGAACCCACAAGTTTGAGTAACAAGTGGTCACGTTTCTAACTTCTCTGACCCTCTAATCGAAAACAAAGTTAATGGAAAAAGATATAGAGCAGACAAATTAATTCAAGAAGTAAATCCTGATTTAATTCCTGAAAAAATGAGCTTTGATGAAATGGTTGTTTTTGTAAGAAAGCACATCAAAGAATATGAAGGAGATAAAACAGATTGATCAGACATTAAGAAATTTAACTTAATGTTCGAAACTTCTCAAGGAGTTGTTGAGGGTGCTAAATCAAAAGTTTACTTAAGACCTGAAACAGCACAAGGTATTTTTATTAACTTCAAAAACGTTCAAAGAACAATGAGAGCTAAATTACCATTTGGAGTAGCACAAGTTGGAAAAAGCTTTAGAAATGAAGTTACGCCAGGAAACTTCATTTTCAGAACAAGGGAATTTGAACAAATGGAACTTGAATTCTTCACAAAACCTGAAGAAGCACAACAATGATTTGACTACTATGTAAACAAAGCTTATAACTTTGTGCAACAATTAGGAATTTCAAAAGACTTAATCAGAGTTAGAGCTCATGATCCAGAAGAGTTAGCTCACTATTCGGCAGGAACAAGTGATATTGAATTTAATTTTGCTTTTGGTTGAGGTGAATTACTTGGGGTTGCTAACAGAACTGATTACGATCTTAAGTCACATATGAATGCAACAGGAGAATCACTTGATTACTTAGATCCTGAAACTAATACAAAAGTTATTCCATATGTTATTGAACCAAGCATCGGATTAGATCGTTTAATGTTAGCTGTAATTACGAGTGCTTATGATGTAGAAGAATTAGAAAATAATGATTCAAGAATTGTTTTACGTTTCCCTTATGAAATTACACCTTACAAAGTTGCTGTTATGCCGCTTGTTAAAAAGTTAAATGAAAAATCAAAAGAAATTTTCAACAATTTAGTTGCTGCTGGAATTTCAGTAACTTATGATGAAGCTGGTTCAATTGGAAAAAGATATCGTCGTCAAGACGCAATCGGAACACCTTGATGTTTAACAATTGACTATGACACATTAGAGGATAATGCAGTTACTTTAAGAAACAGAGATACTATGGAACAAGTCAGAGTATCAATTGACCAAGTAATTTCATTTATTCAAAAATAAAACTAACTAAATTAATTCAAAGGAGGAAATAATGTCAGCAAGATTAACTTCTGAAATAACAAATCAAATTAAGCATGCAAATGATATTGTTGATGTTATTTCTGAATTTATTCAATTACATAAAAAGGGAAATAGTTATGTTGGACTATGCCCTTTTCACCAAGATACTAAACCTAGTTTAAGTGTTGTTCAAGCTAAGCAAATTTTCAAATGCTTTGTTTGTGAAACTGCTGGTGACGTAATTGAGTTTGTTAAAAGATACAAAAGCATTTCTTATGTAGACACATTAGAATATTTAGCTAAAAGAGCAAATATTGAACTTGATTTTGAACAATATAAGCAAACTGAAACATCAAATTATTCTCAAGAAGTAATTGAAATAACTGATGTTTTAGATATTGTTAACTCATTTTACAAAGTTCAATATTTAACCAATCAAGCTGCTAAAGAATATTTAGCTAAACGTAAAATTGACAATCAAATTAGAGAAAAATTCAACATTGGTTATGCACCTAAAAATGTTTTGGTTAATTATTTAACTAATTTAAATTATTCAACACATCAAATGCAACAAGCAGGATTAGTTAATGCAGATATGCACGAGTTATTCTGGGATAGAGTAACTTTTGGTATTGCTAATGAACACGGACACATTGTCGGATTTAGTGGAAGAAAACTAAATAACAATGATCCTAATTCACCTAAATATATTAACTCTCCAGAAACTGTTGCATTTAACAAATCGAGAATTTTATATAACTACCATAATGCTAAAGATTCAATTAGAACTAAAAAACAAGTTGTAATTGTTGAAGGTTATATGGATGTTATTGCTTGTTATAAAGCAGGAATTGAAAACGTAGTTGCAATTATGGGGACTGCTCTTACTAAAGAACATTTATCACTTATCAAAAACACAAAAGTTTTAATGTTCCTTGATAATGATAAAGCAGGAATTGAAGCAACATTTAGAAGTTTAAGTAGATTATTAGAACACAATTTTCATGTTTCTATTATTAATAACACTTATTCAAAAGACCCTGACGAAATTTTAAATGAATATGGTGCACAAACTTTAGTTGACTTGATTAACAATTCACAAATATCTGCTATTGACTTTCTTTACAATCGTTTAAAAATCAAACATCAAATCAGCAGTGATAATTATGATTTTAATCACTTTAACTTATTTATCATTGAACTTAATAAATACCTTGATTTATTTAGTGAAAAAGAACAACAATATTTAAAATCACAATTACAAAGAGAATTTAATTACGAACTAAAAATTGTTCCTAAAAGACAAATCCAAGAACAAGTCAAGTATGATGAATTTGTTGCAAATGAGCCCTATGCACCTATTGATCCATATGATGGGTTTGTTCAAGCACTTAACAATGTTAGGTTTGATGAAAAAGATTTTTACAGCAAGCTTACTACTTTAGGTATTCAAAATAGATTGAAAATCTTAACTCAAGCTATGATGAACCCTCATATTTTGGATATCTTAAAACAAACTGAACATATTGGTGCTGTTTTTAGCTACCCAACTCAAATTGGCAAACTATACAAAGAAGTCATGAAAAACACTACACAATATTTAAATGAAAATTATTTAGACATATTCAAACAATATTTACTTAAAAATTGTGGAATGACTGAAGCTGAAGTTAATTCAGAAATTATTGAAAATTATTTACACGAGTTATATGAAGAAACAACTTTCTTTACAGAGACAAGTATGCTTTCGTTTAATTCATATATAGTAGAACAAGAACCATTTATACAACAAACAATCGCAGATTTACCTAAGGGTGATGCATTGCCACCATATCTTGTTGACACAATAAATAACTTGAAAAAACTTAACTCAAATAAACCTGATAAGAAGAGAGGAAGATAATTTATGTATAAATTTGAAGAGATTATTAATTATATGAAAAGAGAGCTTAAAAAGCACCACAAAGATTACTTAACTCAAGAAGAAGTCTTTGATATCTTAAGCTCAAAAGGTTTATCTATTGATGAAGACACTATTGATGATTTTATGTCAGAATTAAAAGATAACAATATTATTATTGATGATGTCGACTTTGGTGACAATGATGACTATACAGAAGCTGATTTTGAAGATGTAGCACCTGCAAAATCAAAAAAATCTAAGAAAACAAAAGAAAAAAGTCTAGATGACTATGACTTCGAAAAATTAACTGACCTCGATGATCAGGAACCTGACTTTGACGGTGGCTTTGATTCTGATGACATGGATGATGATGAGTATTATGAAGATGACGAAAACGAAGATTACTACACAATTCCAGATGAAGAAATAGAAGCTGATGAAGAAGAAGAGGAAGACGAAGAAAAAGAAACTGAAGTTCATAGATTAAGCGATGAATTCTTTGATGATGCAGGAATTGATTCAGGTTTTGATGATATGGATTTAGTTTTTGAAACTTACGATGAACCAATTGAATTAGCTGACGATACAAAAATTAAATATAACTTATCAAACAAACTTACTGAAACAAATGACATTGTTAAATGATATATGCGTTGAATCGGTAAATATGGAGAATTATTAACTTTAGAAGAAGAAAAACACTTAGCTAAATTAATGGAAAAAGGTGGTTTCAGAGGAAAAAGAGCAAGAGATAAACTTATCCAAAGAAACTTACGTTTAGTTATTAACAATGCTAAAAAATACAAAAACAGAGGGCTTACATTTATTGACTTAATTTCTGAAGGTAACTCAGGTATCTTAAAAGCTGTTCAAAAATATGACGTTAATAAAGGGTTTAAATTCTCAACATATGCTACTTGATGAATTAGACAAGCTATCACAAGAGCTGTAGCTGACCAAGCTAGAACAATCCGTGTGCCTGTTCATATGGTTGAAACAATTAATAAAATTTCAAAAATTGAACGTGAATTACAACAAGAATTAGGAAGAGAACCATCTGATGAGGAAATTGCAGAAAGATACCAAAATGGATATGATGCTGCTAAAGTTAGATACATTAGAAAAATTAATATCGACCCTATTTCATTAGATAAACAAGTCGGTAAAGAAAACGATTCATCATTCAGTGACTTTGTTAAAGATGACAACATTGTTTCACCGGTTGATTATGCTTCACAAGAAGAATTAGAAGAAATCTTATTAGATATGGTTAACAACCTTGATCCAGAAGATAAAAAACTTATTTGTAAACGTTTTGGTATTGGTGTTGATGAAAATGGAAATAAATACAGAGTGCACTCATTAGAAGAATTAGCACTAGACCGTGGAGGAGTTTCTAAAGAACGTGTAAGACAAATTGAAAATAAAATCTTACGTAAACTTAAATCAGATCCAAAACACGGTAAAAACTTAAAAGACTTTATTAGAAACTAAAAACAACAATTAAACAAAATTAGGAAAATTGATATTATGAGAGAAAAAAGTTTAAAAATTAAAGATTTTATTGAATTATTAAACAAAATGTACCCATTAGAAAACAAAGAAATTTGAGATCCATCAGGGTACTCAGTTAAAACAGTTCAAGCTAAAAAATTCAAAGGTGCAGTTTTAGCAATCGACCTTACAAAAGAAGTGCTTCAAGAAGCAATTGATAATGATTGCAACGTTATCTTAACACACCACCCATTCAAATTCGAAAGAAGATGAATTGATGAAGATTACAAAGCACCATACAAAAGAGAAATCTTAAATTTACTTAGAAAACACCAAATTACAGCATTCTCAATGCATACAAATTACGACTGTGATCCAAAAGGTACTTCATACCAAATTGCAAGATATATGGGTATAGAAGCAAAACAAAATGAAGAATTAACACAAAAATTCTCATCAGTTGTTGATGCTAATTTATCATTAAACCAAATTAAAGAATTATTAGAAAAAAGATTAGGATTGCACTCATTTAGAACTAATGTTGCTCCTGAAAACTACGATAAAAAATTCAAAACAGTTGCAATCTTAAGTGGAAGTGGATACATTGGACAAATTAATGATTTAGCTACAAAATGTGACTTAATCATTTCAAGTGACTTTAGATGAAGTGACTGAATCGTATTTGATCAAACAAACACAAACATTTTAGAAGTTCCACACTTAGATGAAGAAGTATTTGCGCTTGATATGTATGAACAACTTCAAGAAATGCTTCCAAATCATAAATTCATTTTTGTTAAAACTAATGTACCATATCACAATATGTAATTGACTAAATTTAACTGCTACAAGGCAGTTATTTTTATTTTTATAATAGTGTGCAAGCTTTAAAAGTTTTGCAACTTTAAACTTTTATTACTATAAACTAAACAACAAAGTGTAATCTTTAAAAAAATAAAAATGTATAATTAATAAAATTTATTTTATTAATTAACTAAAAGGGTGTTATGA
>NZ_JBLWID010000015.1:0-19564 GCF_048381515.1 Mycoplasma sp. 4463 | reverse complement strand
ACAGATGTTTCATATATAAAAGCACCAAATGATATAGATGAAAATCATGTTTATCTTTCAGTTGCAATACATCATAAAACAAAGAAAATTTTGAATTGAAACTTATCAAGAAGAAATGATACAGATCTAGTTATTTCACACATCAAGGATATCAAGTTTAAAAAATCTTGAATTCTTCATTCAGATCACGGATTTCAATATTCATCATCTAAATATCTTGATGTAGTTGCAAAAAATAATGGAAACGTATCCATGGGTAGGGTCGGAAATTCTTTGGATAACAGGGAAGTTGAATATTTCTTTTCAAACATAAAATCTGAGTGTTTAAACTTTATAAATTACAAAACAATTTGCTTTGATAAACTCAAAAACATTATCAAAGATTACATTGAATGATATAACAATGAGAGATTTCAATCTGTGTTAAATTGAAAAACACCTCAACAATGTTGAGATGCTTTGAGTTTTTTATAAATTGTCTATAAGACTTGTCCTAGTTTAAAAAATATTCTAATTTTTCACAAAATGTGTAAAAAATGCATATGATCGAAATCATATGCATAATTTAACAAGATTTAACTATTCAATAGCATCTTTCTTGTTTTTGAAGTTCATTTTAATAGGAGAACCTCTAAAATCAAATGTTTGACGCAATTGATTTTCAAGGAATCTTTGATATGAGAAGTGTAAGTATTTTTTATTGTTAACAAAGAAAGTGAATGTAGGAATTTTTGCTTTTTCTTGTCTTGCAAAGTAGATATTTAATCTACCACCATTGAATGGAATAGCAGGTTGAATAATTTGAGTTTCTAAGATCAAGTTTGATAATAATGATGGTTTGATTTGACGTTCTAAGTTTGTTCTGACTAAGTTAATTGTGTCATAAAGTTTGTTTAACCTTTGATTGTATTTAGCTGAAATAAATACAAATGGAACTCATGGAACAAAGTGGAATTTGTTTCTAAGTCTTTTTTCATATTCAGTCATTGTGTTTGTTTCTTTTTCGATTAAGTCTCACTTGTTAATTACAATGATAACTGGTTTTTCATTATCTAATGCATAACCGATAATTCTTGAATCAAAGTGTGAAACTTCTTCTTGTGAAGCGTCAATAACGATAAGTGATAAATCAGCTTCTGAAAGTGAGTTCATAGCACGCATAAGTGCATAGTGATCAACTGATTCAACTAATTTTGACTTCTTAGTTATACCGGCAGTATCTATAACATTGTATGTTTTTCCATCAATATCAATTAATGATGTAACTGAATCACGAGTTGTACCGGCAATATCTGAAACAATTGAACGCTCCTCTTTAGCTAAATTGTTTAAAAGTGAAGATTTACCTGCGTTAGGCTTTCCAATAATAGCTAAATTAAATGCATCGATTTCTTCAGGGTCTGAATAATCTAAAACTTCAATACATTTAGTTAAAACATCTCCAATCCCTTCTCCGTGAAGAGCTGAAATTGGATAAATGTGATCAACTCCTAAACTATATCAAGAGTAATCAAATTGTTGTGTGTCTTCAAGTTTGTTAGCTACAGCAATGATTGGTTTTTTAGATCTACGTAAAATGTTCATAATGAATAAGTCATCATTTGTAATTTCACTAGTTCCATCAAATAAGAAGATGATTGCATCAGCTTCTTCAATAGCGATTTTAGCTTGGATTTGAATTTGTTCTTGGAATGGTCTGTTTTCAATTTCAATTCCACCAGTGTCAATGATTTTAATTTCGTGACCAGTTCAAACAATACGTTCGTAAAGTCTGTCACGTGTAACACCAGGCTGGTCGTGCACAATAGAAACTTTTCTTCCTACAAGCTTATTGAAAAAAGTACTTTTCCCTACATTTGGTTTCCCTACAATTGCAACTGTATTACGCATTTTGTTCCTTCTTTGCTTTTAATTTTTGGTTAACAATATCAATAATTTTGTTTTCAACTTCTTCAGTTGTTAGTTCAGTACAATCAATATAAATAGCATCTTCTGTTTTATGTAATGGATCAACTTCTCTATGGATATCTTGTTGATCACGTAATTCAACTTCTTTTAAAACCTCTTGGTAGTTTGTGTTGTAACCTAACATTTTGTTTTGTTCATATCTTCTTTGCGCTCTGACTTCTGGTGTGGCTCATAAGAAAATTTTAACTTCAGCGTGAGGCAGAATTCTGAAAGTTGTATCTCTTCCATCAATGATGTAACCTTTGTGTCTTAAAGTCATATGTTGAATAAATTTAACAACAAATGCTCTAACTTCAGGAATTTTAGCCACAGTAGGAGTAACTTTTGAAATATAGTCAGCTCTAATTTTGAGTGAGATATCATTTCCATCTAATAAAGTTATATCGTTAGGCAATAACTCAATGTTGATTGTTTCAAGAGATTTAATTACACCTGCTGTATCAGTTGTTAAAATATTGTGTTCAAGAGCATTTAATGTGATTGCTCTATAAACTGAACCACTGTTAATAAAAGTGTAATCTAATCTTTGAGCAAGATTTTTAGAAACAGTTGATTTACCAACGCCGTTTGGACCATCAATAGCTATATTAACTTTTCTCATATTTCCCTCTTTAAAGTTTTATTTTATTTTTATTGATTTTTGTACTTTTTGTATCTTCCTGTTTATTGTTCTCTGGATAAAGAGAATTTAGGACATATTTTAATTCAGGTAGATTATTATCGAAAATTACATAATCATCCGTGAAGTCAATTGAATTGATTTCAAGATTTAATTCAAGCTTATTTAATTGCTCTTTGATTTTTAAGATTTGTTCATGAGGTTTATACAAATCTGATTTAGGTATTGTTTTAGTGTTTGAAATGGTGTTGATGTATTTTGGGGTGAAAACAGAAGTGTTTGAAAATGTTTTATATAACCATTCGTATTCTTTTTTCAATTCAACATCATCATTTATTGCAAGAATTTTCATTCTTTTAAATAATTTAGTTTCTCTATCAACACTCATTTTTACGTACCTCTTTAAATTCCTTTTTATTTTAGCATAATAAATTAATTATATTAATTTATTACAAAAAAAAGAGCATTTAAGCTCTTTATGCAAACTTTTTAAGTACTATTTCCTCAAATAATTTTTCATCAATTTTGTTAATAACTGACACTTCTTTTTGTGCTGATTTAAGCACAAAAAGGATATATTCTTTGTTATTGCTAAAATGTGAAGCTAACAATGTATCTTCTGTAAAAGTCACTTCATTTTGTTCATAAACTTTATTAACATATGGTGATTGTGAAATAAAGAAAATTGATTGATCTACAATTTTGCTTAAAAACATTTTTGTTCCAAATTTCTTAAAAAACAACATATTCCCAACTTGATCCTTGAATGTTACAGGTATGTTTCTTGAATATTTGTTTGCTCTTGTGAATGAACCAAGAATGTTAATGTCATATTTTTCGATATCAAATTCATCAAATTCTTTCTTAGAAATTTTAATTCTTGATTTTTGAACAAATACAATCACAATAATCATAAATGAAATTAAAACTGCAAGCATAACACAAGATAAATAGAATACTATTGATGAAACTGAAATTGCACTAAATGAAAGTGTGACTGTTTCAGCTGTTTTTGTTTTTTCATTAACTTGTGAGCCAATTAATTTAATTACTTCTGTAGCATTTAAAACAAATAAAATTAAGCTGATTGCAAAGAAGCCAAATCCAGCTAATGCTGAATAAATTGATTTCATTTGCATATCTTTGTATGCGAATCTACCTTTAATTAATTTAAGGTAATTGATTAATCTATATGCACAGTAATAAATGATTAAAGTAAATATTACTTGCATAGCTACCATTACTAAACTACTCATAAAATTATTTTACTATATTTAAATATCTATACTCAATATAAAGCACAAATATATTTTTATTTTTACGACTTGCACACTATAGTTTTAGTTTTATTTAACTGATGTGATATTTTGATTTATAAAGTAAAATATAGATATGGGATTTTTTAAAAATTTAGTAAATAAGGTTTTCAATAGAAAACCTAAAGATGTTGAACAAGTTCAAGAAGAATTAGACAAAAAAGAGCATAAGAAAATAATCACAAGTGAGAAATTTAAGAAATATGAACAAGGTTTAAATTCTTCTGCATCATTTGGAAAAAAACTTTTAGAGCTACAAAATAGACACGTAAAAGTTGATGAAGACTTTTTTGATGAGTTTGAAGAGTTATTGATTATGTCTGATATTAATGCTTCATTAGTTGATGTTATGGTAGAAAGAATTAAACAAGAAATTAGATTAAACAATATTGACGATCCAAAAATGATTGGAGAAATTGTTGCTGATCAAATGTTTACAATTTACACAAACAACTCAGTTGTTAATACAAACTTAAACTATGAAGTTGGTAGATTAAATGTTTTTGTTTTTGTTGGTGTTAATGGATCAGGTAAAACAACTTCTATTGCTAAAATAGCAAACAAATATGTCAAAGAAGGCAAAAAAGTTTTAATTGCTGCTGCTGATACTTTCAGGGCAGGTGCTGTTGATCAATTAGGTGTTTGAGCACAAAGAATTGGCGCAGAAATTGTTAAACCTGCTCACGAAGGAGCTGATCCTTCTAGTGTTGTTTATCAAGCGGTTTCTAAAGCTAAAGAAGAAAATTATGATTTATTAATCATCGACACTGCTGGTAGATTGCAAAATAAAGTTAACCTTATGAAAGAGCTTGAAAAAATGATTGGTGTTATTAGAAAATTTGAACCTTCAGCACCACATGAATCATTATTAGTTCTTGATGCAACTACAGGTCAAAATGGACTATCTCAAGCAAGAAACTTCAAAGAAATTGCTAACTTAACTGGGATTATTCTTACCAAAATGGATGGAACATCAAAAGGTGGAATTGTTTTATCAATTAAAGACGAATATGATCTTGATGTTAAATATGTTGGTTTAGGTGAAAAACTAGATGACTTACAAGAATTTGATCTTGAATTATTTATTTATCAAATGACAAAAGCATTAATTGATAATGAACAATAAGTCATTAGAAAACGTAATTAAATACACAGAGTTATTTGATAAATATGGTAATTTATTAACTCAAAATCAACAACAAGTTTTTAAGTTATATTATGAACAAGATTTATCATATGCAGAAGTTGCTGAAGTGATGGCTACAAGTAGACAAGCTGCAACTGATGCAGTTAATAAAGCAATTCATAATTTGCTTAAAATTGAGGAAAAAATGAACAAAATGTAGATGCTTTTTGCATCTTTTTTTGTACAAAAAACACATCCAAGTACCATTAAATCGGATGTGCTAATAGGATATTATATGTATATTTTATGATTGGTTCAAGTGACGACTCTTGAACCAAATTATTTAATTAAAAATAAATTTTGATAAAGGAGTAATCTATGGAATTACCAAAGAATATTAATATCTACTAATTAATAAAGATAGTTAATATTTTGAAAATTTAAAATTTATATATGACGAACTGTGTGTTTAAATTTACAAAATTACTCAAATAAATATGATTAAAATTTCTTTATTTTAAAGAAATGTAAATACAAAATTTACTCTATAAAATAATGATAAAAATAAAAAGTTATAACAACTAAATATAATATATAACAAAAATATAGTGAATATCTTTATTGATAATAATAAACTTGTATAAAAAACCTAATAATTTTAATGATTAATAATAAATGATATTAATAAATGTCTGTCTATTTTGTGACTTTATAAATTAAATTTTAAAATAATAGAATATTTTTTTGATATATAAAAGAATTTCCCTTTTGTTGCGACAATATATTTGTCGCACTTATATCATATTCCTTTTTAGTAAATAAAATTATGAGCATGAAAATATTTTTTTAAAATAATTTTTGACTTTTAGAATAGTGTGTAAGTGATAAAAGTTTTTCCTTATTTTTGAGGTTCAAAAAATTTTATATATTCCATTCATGTAATTTAAGGATTTTGTAATTTTTGTTAAAAATTAGTTGAAATAAAGTTTTAAATCTAAGTCTAAATTTTAGTGAAGAAAATGCACATCCAGTTCATTTTTGGATGTGCATTTTTGACATTATAAATCGATATTTTTTACGTATTTTGCATTCTTTTGAATGAATTCTCTTCTCGGTTCAACTCTTTCGCCCATTAAGGTTTCAAAAATTGAATCTGATTTGTAAATGTCTTCAATTTGCACTTGAAGCATTTTTCTACGTTCAGGATCCATAGTTGTTTCTCATAGTTGTTCAGGATCCATTTCTCCAAGCCCTTTGTAACGTTGAATTGTAATTTTTTGACTAGGGTTTAATGTTGCGATTATTTCGTCTTTTTGATTATCGTTGAAAGCGTATTCAACAAATTTATTTTGTTGAATTTTGTATAAAGGAGGTTGAGCTATGTAAATAAATCCATACTCAATTAAAGGTCTAAAGTATCTGTAGAAGAATGTTAATAATAAAGTTCTAATGTGAGCACCATCAACGTCAGCGTCAGTCATAATAACAATCTTGTGGTATCTTAATTTGTTGATGTTAAATGTTTCTCCTCAACCTGTACCAATAGCTGTCATTAATGATGAAATTTCTTCTGAAGAAAGAACTTTTTCTTGACGAGATTTTTCAACGTTAATAATTTTCCCTCTTAATGGTAAGATAGCTTGAGTTTTTCTATCTCTACCCATTTTAGCCGAACCACCAGCTGAGTTCCCTTCGACAATATATAATTCAGAAATTTCAGGATTTTTAGATGTGCAGTCAGCTAATTTACCTGGTAATCCACCTGATTCGAAAACATTTTTTCTTCTTGCATTTTCTCTAGCTGCATTAGAAGCTAAACGTCCTTTTTTAGCCATAGATGCAATTTCAATAATTTTCTTAGCATCAGCAGGGTTTTCGTTTAAGAATCTTTCTAAAATTGGACTAAACACTCTGTTAACAGCTTGACGAGCATCTTTTGAACCCAATTTCCCTTTTGTTTGTCCTTCGAATTCTGGATCAGGGTGTTTGATTGAGATAACTGCCGTAACACCTTCGATTAAATCGTCACGAGTAAATTTGTCACTTTCAGATTTAATAACACCTTTTTCAATTGCATAGTTATTAATTAAACGCATTAAAGCATCATAGAAACCAGAAACGTGAGAACCACCTTCATGTGTTGAAATGTTGTTTGTATATGAAATAATGTTTCCACGATATAAATCAGATAAGTATTGCATACCGACTTCAACACCGATAACAACATCCTCATCTTTATTATTTTTAACAGCAAATTCTCCATCTGCATAAATAACAGGTGTAACTGGTTTGTAACCATCGCTTAATTCATGTACGTAGTCAATAATTCCATTTTCATATAAGAATTCATAGTGTGTGTTATCTCTGTAGTCAGATACTGAAACATATAAACCTTTGTTAAGATGGGCAATTTGCTTCGCGTGGTCTAAAATAATTTCTTTATCAAATGGTAATTCTTCCATAACTGAATAGTCAGGATGGAATTGAATTTTTGTTCCTGTTTCATTTGGGTTAGCAAGTTTTTCAATAACTTCTGTTGATTTAATAGTTTTTCCACCATTAGCGAACTCTGCATAGTATAAGTTTCCGTTTCTTTTAACTCAAGCTTTAAATGAGTCTGATAAAGCATTAACAACACTAGCCCCAA
The DNA here is from genome assembly GCF_048381515.1 of Mycoplasma sp. 4463. Classification (NCBI taxonomy): domain Bacteria; kingdom Bacillati; phylum Mycoplasmatota; class Mollicutes; order Mycoplasmatales; family Mycoplasmataceae; genus Mycoplasma; species Mycoplasma sp. 4463. Next base: position 11,888 of record NZ_JBLWID010000015.1, on the reverse strand, counting down.
CCCCGTGAAGTCCACCAGAAACTTTATATGCATTGGATTCGAATTTACCACCAGCATTAAGTTTTGTTAAAACAACCTCAAGTGCACTAATTCCAAATCTTGCGTGTGTATCGACAGGAATTCCACGACCATTATCTTCAACAATAATTGAGTTATCTTGTGTAATGACAATATCAATTCTATTGGCAAAACCAGCCATAGCTTCATCGACAGAGTTATCTACAATCTCTCAAATTAAGTGATGTAAACCTGATTTAGATGTTGACCCAATGTACATACCAGGTCTTTTTCTAACGTGTTCTAATCCTTCTAAAAACTGAATATTACTTGCATCATAATTATGCTCTTTTTTAACTTCAGACATCTATACCTCCATGTGTGAATGTAAATTTTAATAAATATTACATATTTATTAAAATATTATATAGATTTTTCAGAAAAATAGATTGTTATATTTGTGCAAGTGGATTTTTACTTTTACAGCTTGCACACTATGATAAAAGCGAAAAATGTCTATTTTTAGTAACTCATATATGCATATGTAATATGCATAATTTAAGCTAATCAAACTAGATAAAAAAATCAAGCTTTCGCTTGATCAAATTATCAGTTCTTTCTAGGGTTCTTATAAAATACATCTTCGATTGGGTCAACTCAGAAACCTAATCTATTTTCTTTTGCATAATTTTGAGAATTCTTAATTGTGTGATACATTGTTTGTTCTTCTTCAGTTTCTGCGTAGAATTTTGTATCTGAAGGGTCTAATGTAATGTAAGCAACTCTAGCTAAACCTGCTCTAATAAGCTGGTTTCCAAACTCTAAATCAGGATTTTTTCTTTCGTCTGGATATAAGAATACAATTCATCTTCCATAATCATCTTCTTTTAACTTATTAAAGTAGAAGAAGAAACCATGTGATTGAACTTGTTCTACGTAGTATTTTTTAGAAATTTGAGCTCAATAATTTTCTTTTGAAGCTAATTCATCTGAATTTGAACCTTTATCTGTTTCAGAAGTATCGATTCCTCTAGATCTTAATCCTAGACTTCTACCATTACGATTAGTTGATTGAGTTCCTGGTTGAATACCACTAACTAAATTCATATATGCACCATATAATGTGTCACCATCAACAATTCCTGACATATCGACAACAGCATAGTTTTGTGGTAATGATTTTTTAATTGTTGTGCTAAAACCTAAACTTGTTTGTAAATTTAATGATGATAAGTAATCCATCTCTTGCTGACTAGCAAAAGCTAAAAATAATTTACTTTTATAAATTTCTAAATTTACATCAATTTTATTAAGTGATTCAATTAAGTTTTGCTCATTTGCATAAGTTTGTCTTAAAAATCTTGATGTTTCAGTTAAATTGTTATATGTTTTTGAACCTAAAAATCATTGATGTCTAATTTCAGCAGTCATTTCATTAGCACTATCAAAAACTTTTACAACATTTCCTGCTTGAGTTAATAAATCTTGATTAGTAATATTTGAGTTTATTTTATTTTTGTAGCCGTCAACTAATTCAACCAGATTATTGTCAGTTGAATAATTAGTTTTAACTGTTTCTAGTTTTTGGATAAGTTCACTATTTGAATTATTAACAGGATTTGATGGTTCTTTTGGAACATCGTTTTTATTAATACATGAAATAGATAATGTAGTAGCAACTGGTAAAATTGCAAGTGAACTGAATAAAGATAATTTTTTAAATTTCATCTTGTCTCTTTTCTGTTTGTATATAAATATAATTTTATTCCTATTTAGAAATAATGTGTATAAAAAAAGCATCAAGATGATGCTAAGCTTTATCATTTGATCCGAACTCTAATATTTTTTGTTTAATTACCTTACACATAGCTTCATAACCAGGTTTGTAAAGTTTTCTAGGATCATAATTTTTATCTTCAAGATCTTTGTTGCTAATAATAAATTCTCTAATTGCAGCGTGGTTTGCTAATTGTAAATCGGTGTTTATGTTAATTTTTGTAACACCTAAACTGATTGCTTTTTGGATTTGGTCAAGTGGAATTTCGCTACCACCGTGAAGAACAATTCCTAAACCAGTTTCACTTGATAATTTTTCAAGAACTTCAAAATTAAGACCTTGTCAGTTTTTTGGATATTTACCGTGGATGTTTCCGATTCCTGCTGCTAGAACTGTGATTTTTTCAGAAGCTAATTGTTTAGCTTCTTCAATATCTGCAATTTCACCGTTTCCAATAACACCATCTTCTTCACCACCGATTGAACCAACCTCAGCTTCGACAGTCATATTTTTGCTTTGAGCTAAGTAAACAAGTTTTTGAGTTAATTCTTTATTTTCAGCGAATGGGAGGTGTGAACCATCGAACATAATTGAAGTGAAACCATCTGACTCAATAGCTTTAACACAAGCATCAAATGAACCGTGATCTAAATGAAGAGCTACAGGAATTGAAATTTTTAAGTCCTTAATAAGACCTGAAACTAAACCTGTTACAGTTTCATATCCACCTATATATTTAAGTGCTCCTTCTGAAACTCCTAAAATAACAGGTGAATTCATTTCTTGACATGTTGTAAGAATTGCTTTTGTTCATTCTAAGTTATTAATATTAAAATGAGGAACTGCGTACTTACCTTTTTTAGCTCTCTTGAGCATATCTTTTGCATTAACTAATGACATAAAAACCTACTTATTAGATATTTCTTAATTCTCAGTTTCCGTTTGCAAGTCTGTTAAATCTTTTATCAACTGTTAATAAACGGTATAACTCACCAATTTTTCTTTCTCTAACTTTTTCATATGGTGTGTTCATTGAAACGAATCTGTCTTCTCAGTCATATCTTAACTCGTCTTCAACAGTGTCAAAGATTTCCATAAATGCAAATTCGTCTGTTGGACGTGATGATACTAATTCGTATGCGATTTCTAACATTGTTTTGTACATAATAAATTCTCCTTTAATTACATTGATAAAGGTGCAGAAACACCAATTAAGTTAAGTCCAAGAGCTAAAATTGCTTGAACTGATTTGATAAGGTGAGCATATGTTGCTTCATCTTCGTGACCTAATAATTTAGTTTCAGCATAAAAACTGTTAAATGATTTAGCTAAATTAATTAAGTATTGTGTTAATAAGTTAACTTTTGAAGTTGACACAATTGTTTTAATTAATTCAGGGAATGAGTCTAATTCAATAATAAGTTTTTTAGCTTTGTTTGTAAAGTTAATTTGATCATTAACTTCTTCTTGTTTTAATCTATTTAATAATGATACAGCTCTTGAGTGAGCGTATTGAACTATAAATACAGGGTTATTGATATCAGTTGAGTTAGCTGCATCAATATCAAAATCAAATTTATTATTGATTTCCCTAGTGAGCATCATAAATCTAACTGCATCAGCTGAAGAGTAATCTAAAAGATCTTGTAAAGTAACTGCCGTACCAGCTCTTTTAGACATTTTAAATTCTTCTCCATCTTTGATTAATCTTACTAATTGAATAGTTAATATATCTAAATTGTCTGGATTGTAACCTAAACATTGCATCGCAATTTTCATTCTTTGAATGTATCCTGAATGGTCTGCTCCTCAGATATTAATAAGTTTAGGTGACTTTTGGAATTTAAGTTCGTGATAAGCAATATCAGGTAAGAAATAAGTGTAATTTCCATCAGCTTTGATAAGCACACGGTCTTTATCATCGCCAAATTCTTTGGTTTTTAAGAATAATGCACCATCTTCTGTGTATGTGAATTTGCTTAATTTTTTAAGAACTGGTTCAATTAAACCATCTTCTTTAATTGCTTTTTCAGAAGCAAATGTATCAAATGAAACATTTAATCTACCAAGATCTTCTCTGATTTTATCAAGCATAATATCTTTAGCCACAGTTGATAATTCACTTAATTTAGTTTCATCAGCATTTAAGAAATAATCACCATATTTTTCTTTAATTTTTGTAGCACATCAAACTATATCTTGACCTCTGTAGCAATCTTCAGGTAATTGTGCATCAATGCCAAATAAGTTTTGATATCTTACATAAACTGAATTTGTAAGTACATTAATTTGATTACCTGCATCATTTACATAATATTCGGCTTCAACATCGTAACCAGCATGTCTTAAAATTCTAATTAAAGAATCTCCATAAGCAGCACCTCTAGCATGACCAACATGTAAAAATCCTGTTGGATTAGCTGAAACAAATTCAACATTAACATATTCTTTATTAATGAAGTCAGCTCCATATTTTACTGGATTTAAGTTAATGTTTTGTATTGTTGTTAAAAATAATTGATTGCTTAAAACAATATTGATAAACCCAGGTACAGCAATGTCTATTTTTTGGTAGATATTTGAATTCGACATTTTAGCAACCAATTTATTTGCTACTTCAATTGGATTTTTAACAGCACAATGATTTTTTAAAATAAATGCAATATTTGTACTAAAGTCATAAACAACTTGATCGATGTTAATATTGTCAGGAACATTAGGTTGAGTGATATTAAAAACTAAATCTTTAACATTAAGATCCTTATTAACAAAATCTTCATTTTGCAACTCTATAACTGCGTCAATGATGTTTTGTTTTAACTGTTCTTTTAGTGTCATAATCCTCCTTATTTATAGATATATTTTATATATCTATTATATTAAAAAATATTTTTTATATAGCTAGGAAACAACTAGTTTTATGTACCTTATACATAGTTATAAAAGTTAATTTTGCTTATATAAAATGGTAATTAAATATTATTTTTTATTATAATAACAATATGTTAAAAATATATGTATGTGGACCCACGGTTTACAATGATGTTCATATAGGAAATATGAGACCGATTGTAACTATGGACTTAATTTTAAAAGCTGCAAAGCAACAAGGAATTGAATATAAATTTGTTCATAATATTACTGATATTGATGACAAAATTATCAAAAAAGCCCAAGAGCAAGGTGTTTTAGAAACTCAAGTATCGGAAAAGTATGGTAATTTATATTTAGATTTACTTAAACAATTCAGTGTTGACACTATAACTGACATTGAATACGTAACCGAAAATATTGATTTAATTGATAACTTCATTCAAAGATTAATTAAATCGAATAATGCATATTTAGATAATGAAGGTAATGTTTGATTTGATGTCATAAAAAACCAAAATGACTATGGTATTGTTTCAAATCAAAAAATTGAAAATATGAAATTTGAAGATAGCGAACTTTCTTCAAATAAAAAATCACCTGCTGATTTTGCTTTATGAAAAAACACAACTGAGGGCGTTAAATACAATGTTTCTTTTGGTGAAGGTAGACCAGGATGACACACAGAATGTGTTGCCTTAATTGAAAAACATTTTGGAGATTCTGGTTTGGATATTCACGGAGGAGGGATGGACCTAACATTCCCACACCATGAAAATGAAAATATTCAATTCTATGCTTTAAATCAAAAACAGCTTTCGAATAAATGATTAAGAACAGGTCAAATTAATTTAAATGGAATTAAGATGTCAAAGTCATTACAAAACGTAATTTTAGCTTCTGACTTTCTTAAAAATTATTCAGCTGACTATTTTAAAATGATTTTATTATTAAACTCATTTACAGGCTTGATCAATATTGATGAGAATTTAATTAATAATGTTGAAGTGATTTTCAAGAAAATTAGCAAAATTTACTTCTTAAATGCGCTATTAAACAAACAAAACGATTCACAAATTAACAATGAATTAGCTAAAGAAGCATTCACATATATTTTTGAACAGAGGTTTTCTGACTTTAATAAACTTATTAATGATCTAATTAAAAATATTAATAAAGACAAAAACGCCTTGTACATAGCTACATTAGTATATATTTTTGATAAGTTAGGTTTTGAATTTAATAAATTCGATTACAAAAAATATGTTCCAATTTATCAAAAATGACAAGAGTTTTTAGCTGAAAAAGATTATCAAAATGCCGACAAATTAAGAAACGAATTGATTGAAAATAATTTAATATAGGGTAAATATGAAAAAATTACACGAAAAACAAAAAAAATATGATATAAGCACTAAAAAAGTGGGAGAATTAATTGTGTATGGGAAAAATTCTGTTATTGACTGTGTCAATAATAAATTAGATATTTCTGAAATACACATAACTGATGAAGGAAGTTTAAAGCACTTTAAAGACGATAACACTTTAAGGGGTATAAAAATTGTTATCACTAATAAGAAAACTTTAGATGAAGAAACAAAAGAAAACCATCAAGGTTTTAAAGCAATCTTAAAATCTGTTAATTACAAGGGACTTGACGATTTAGAAAGATTGCATAAGGATAATTCGCCAATTCTTGTGTTGGATAAAATTCAAGATCCACATAACTTTGGTGCAATTATAAGAACAGCAAATGCTGGGGGAATTAAGCATATTATTTTCCCTAAAGATAATGCAGCTGTAATTAATTCAACTGTATTAAAGGTTTCATCAGGTGGATTTGTAAATATGAATTTTTACAGAGTTAATAGTCTTAATGCAACCTTAACTCAACTCAAAAAAAGAGGTTATTGAGTTTATTCAACTGTATTAGATGAAAAAGCTCTCCCATACACAACAGTGGAATACGACAGACCTACAATTTTAGTTGTAGGTAACGAAGGTGATGGAGTATCAAAAAGTGTGCTTTCAGTCACAGATCAAACAATCTATATTCCACAAAGGGGGAATGTGCAATCTTTAAATGTATCAGTAGCAACAGGTATTATTGTGTTCGATGCATTAACTAAATGATAAGAAAATATCATTTGAACGATAAGTTTCTCTCTGAATTTTTGAAACTCGAAAATGACAAGTATTATTCAGTTTCAAAAATCATTTCTGCTTTCAGTATACAGCACAGTAAGTCAATAGATGTTTTGTCTAGAAAAGTTAGTTGAGTCTTTGGTAAGGTATCTATTGATCCAGCAGAAATTAAAAATGTTATACTTCATGAATTTTTAGGAATTTTTCTAGAAGTTTCTTCAGAAGTTTTTTGTATGGATTTTAAATCCTATTCTCATTTTGAATCATTCATTTGAAATAAATTAAAGTTAAAGACTCTGAATTTCTTCCACTCAGAAATTAACTCTCAATATATTTTTGATGATGGTATTGCTAACAAAAGGGTAAATTTACAAAAAATTCTAATAGACATGGAAAATAGTGTAGTTGATAACTCACATAGTCCAAAACAACTTGATTATCAAATTAATACTCAAAAAATACACTCAAGAAATCATTTTTTAAATAGTAGTTATAAAAAGAAACACTCAGTTACGAAAACAACAGATTTAAATGTTGGTTCATCAATTGATATTGACATTATTTGTTCGAACAACCTTATTACTACATTGATATCAAGTTAAATAGAGCTTATGTTAACTTATATGTCCAAATTTTTAATTCTTCTTTCTCATATATATTTATCGTATATTTACATAAGTTTAGATAATTTTTTATGGTATAAAACACAGTAGATTTTTCAAATTATTTTGTGTTGATTTTAAAAATCTCTTTAATTTGTAACATTTTTTATAAACAAGCTATATTTTGCTTGTTGCTCCATTATTTTTTATATTTATATTTTTTGAGACAAATCGTTTTTATTCTCTGACGATTTTGTCCCCTCTATATTTCTTTTATTTTTTCACTTACAAAATATGCATGTATAGACCTTTTTTTGATTCTATCTATGTTTTTTCCGTATTTAGGTCAACTTACTTGGATTTTATTTCCAAGGATTATTCATTCTTGCATATTAATAACATTGGGTAAGTTTTAGGTTATGAAAACGTATCATCTCAGTTGCTTGGGGGAGTGTGTGGGATGGTCAAAATTAATTAAACTTGAATTTAAGTTTTAAGGGTTAAGGAAAATTCGTAAGTTTAATTAATATGTTTTCTCTTGTTGCTTTTTATTTTATTAGTGTAAATTTTTGAGGTACTTCTCAAAATTACGGTTATCTTCTTGTATGTTGTGGGAACTGAACTCTTTTTCACTTTCCAGTTTATGTTCTTCATCACTCACTTTGGTTTTTTATTAAATTTTTATAGTTTATTTTTATAGTTTCTAAAACAAAATTTAATATGGTTTTAGTTCATTTGTTGGATTATTCCTTTCTAAACATTTGAAAAGTGTTTTAATTTCTTATATTTCTCCATTTATTGACTTTTATTCAATATAAGACCTTATTATTAAATGCAAATACAAAATTGGTTCTAAATGAACCGAAATTCATTATTTTTTCTTCTCTCATCAGTTAGACATTTTCTATTAAATGTCAAACACCTTTCTTTAATTTTATTATTTAATTTTTTAGAATGTCTATTAGATTTCCACTTAACTTTTTTAAGTTAGGTGGTTTTTATATCCTCTGTTTGTAAATTTTCTCTTTTTATATTATGTGCTAATATTTTAGTAATATGAATAATCGCAATTTTAGAAATAAAAAATTTGTATTTATTGGCGACTCAATAGCGCAAGGTTTTGATTTATCTCAAGGAACTGGAACATATGGAAATTTAGATGAGTTAGGTTATGCTTATTCAGACTATTTCATTGAGTTATTTCAGAAGAATGTTGGTAGAAATTTAGATATTAAATATAGCAATTTAGGCCTATCAGCAAGCAAGATTAGTACTTGAATTAATATCGTTTCTGGAGAAGAGTTCACGGATGAAACAAGAGAGCTAATGCACATAAATAAAGTTCTAGCTCAAAAATTTAATCATACTTGTTTTAATTATGATTTTGATTCATATTTAAAAGAAATTAAGGAAGCAGATTACTTATTTATAAACTCTAGTGGAATTGAATTTTTATTCAGTATTTCCTATGTAGACTTAGTTGAAGTAATGTCTCAAAAAGATTACTACCTTCAAAATAAACAAATTGATGATTTATTGAAAAATGTTAAACGTACAACACAGCAAATCATTAATGAATATATTGTTTTAGTTAACAAAATTAAAGAAGTTAATACAAATTGTAAAATCTATTTAGTCGATTATCCTATCGCTTCATTACCTGTGCTTAACAAGTTGATTCTTAAAAACAAAGATAATCTTTTAAACAAGAGTTATTCTATTTTTAAATCTATATACAAGGTATTTCAGAATATTTTTGTAGAAGTTTCAGGAGCAACAAATACTAAATATGTTGAAATATTTGACTTTGAACAATGTTTAAGAAATGAACGCAAATGATATCAGTTGTTCTTAGATATTCATTGCAGTAAGAAATGTTATAAATACATTGGAAAGAAACTTTATCTAAATTTTGCTAAAGAGCATCATTTAAATAAATTTACTTGAACTAAATTTAGAAGTATCCCAATATACCCGGATAACAAAATTATTCATCTTGTTCAAACTTGATACAAAGAATTAGGTGTTCTAGAAGGTTCGCTAATTAGAATTTATATAAGCACAATTAGCAATTCATTGATTACTGAGAAACTAACTAAAGGTTTAGATATCACTCTTAATTTCAGCGCACTTCTAAATGAGAATGTTATGTCACTCATTGGTAAGATTTTCCATGACGAAAGCGTACTTGAATATATTAAAAATAAATTGAGTTCACTAAAATTCACAGATACATTAATTGACTTTTTAGCTAATAATCAAGAGTTTGTTACATTGATTGATAATGTTGAAAAATTCTTTACTAGAAACAAAAACATTTCCCTTAATAAGTTTTGACAATTCTTTTTAGTTTCAAATGAAAAAACATTGTTTGATATAACAAAAAAATTCTTTGAAAAGTACCCTAATTTCAAAGAAGAGATAATTGATTTAATTCATTTTATCCTTGGAGAGTTAAATAAAAGAAAATTTATTAAGATTCCAATTGATATTAGAAAGATTGATTATGAGTTTAATTTAGATTTTTCATTAGTAAAAAATGATTTAGATGAATTTATGATTATTTTTAAAGATTACTTTTTATCAAGTTCACATTTTGTAAGCTTCGAAACTTACTTTAATAGTTTTGTTATCCAAAACAAAGAGCTAATCAAACAAATATCATCGAAGTTTCTAAACATTGTTTTAGAACAATTGTTCACTGATAAGGATAAATTAATTCAATTCATTTTAGCTTATTGCAAGATTGATTATAAATATCTCTCAAGAAAAGATTTTGAAGCTCTTGATAGATATGTAGATAAGTTATTGAGCAACTTAAATATGACTAAAATGCAAAATAAAATCATTAATGAAACAATCAACTTTATACTAAAAACACCTAAAATGAAGCTTATTAGTTCTAACAATATTAAGCTTATTGGTCTTATTATTAAGAATCAATTTAGAAATAGATTATTTTTAAGCTTAGTTAGAGGTAATTTAGTCCCAACAGTTAATTTAGGAGTGCGTTTAGCATTTGCAAAAGTGAGATCAATATTTAGATGAAGAAAGTAATGTGTTATGTTTTTTGCGCATGTAAATAGTTTCAATTAAACCTATTACATAGCATTCATTTACTTAATGTATATTGTAATGTTGTGGTAAAATTAAAACACTATGAAAAGTAACAAGGTATCAATTGCATGCGAATTATGCAGAAAGAAAAATTACGTGACAATTAAAAGTGCTGGAAATGCAGAACGTTTAGCAATTAAAAAATATTGTCCTCATTGCAAACAACACTCAATTCACAAAGAAGAAGTTTAATTATGAGAAAAAATAAGAAAGCAAAAACTGAAAAAGTCGAAACAGCAAAAATGTCTTTAAAAGACAGATTTGAAAGCAGAAATAAAATTTATTTCTTTAGAAAGACTGTTAAAGAAATTAAACGTGTTCGTTGAGCAACTCCAAGACAAAATTGAATAAACCTTGTTAAAATTCTTGTTTTTACAGCTATATTTGCTTTATTTGTTTATGCAGTAACAATTGGATTTACAAAATTATGAGAAGTAATTGGTTCAGTTTAGAAAGGTAAATTATGAATAATTTTAAATGATACATGATCTCTACTGTTAGAGGAAAAGAAGAACAAGTTATCGAAGCTTTAAATAACCGTATTATTGCTGAAAATGTTGCAGAATCATTTAATCAATATGCGACACAAGATGGCGCTTTTAAAATCTTTAAAAAACCTATCTTAACAGCTAAAGAATTAGAAAAAAGACGTTTAGGTCAAGATTACAAGGTTAAATATACAAACCTTTACCCTGGATACATTTTTGCAAATATGGATATGACTGATGAAGCTTGATACGTTGTACGTAACACACAAAATGTTACAGGTATCATCGGTTCATCAGGTAAAGGAGCAAAACCTACACCTGTTTCTTCTAGAGAAATTAGAAAAATGGAAAAAGCTGCTGAAGAAGCCACACACTTATTTAATTTAGGTAAAAACTTACAAGGACTTAAAATTAATGATTTAGTTGTAGTTTTAGACGGTCCATTTAAAGGTGAAATTGGTCCAATTAAATCATTAAACTTAGACGCAAATATCGCTACAATTCAAATTGAATCATTTGGAAAAAGAACTTCTGTTGAATTGAGCATCGATTCATTAGAGCATTCAACAGAATACTAATTATTAGATAAATTGAACAGTGTTAGCTGTTCTTTTTTTATTGAAAATTTAATAAGAGCATGAAAAATAACTTTATTATCTAATTAAACAATTGCGATTTTATATTTAGATGTATCTTTTTTAAATTCTGCACCTAACTCTTTTCTATATGTAGAATCTTTAAATAGATTACGCATTTCTTCTCTGTATCTTGTTTTTTCAAATAAGTTGCTGGTGGGCCATAGTGTCTGTACCTCACTAAACTGGGACACTAAAAATGGACAGAAGGTTTAATTAGACATAATAACACCTCAATGATGTTGGGGTGTTTTTC